>NZ_JACJEK010000071.1:0-201 GCF_014164015.1 Pseudoalteromonas sp. SR41-1 | reverse complement strand
AGCAATCATCTGTGTGGGCACTCGTACAGATTGAGTTCTAACAGCCAAGCTACTTCGTTCTTTATTGAGCAAGTAACGAGGCAAACAAATTAGAGTCTCAATTGAAAACTGAGTGACCAACAGAAGTAACTTATTTATAAGTTGCTTCGGCACAGTCAATTCAATATCGAAAGATATTAAAAAATTCAGAATTCATTGAGC
>NZ_JACJEK010000070.1:0-212 GCF_014164015.1 Pseudoalteromonas sp. SR41-1 | reverse complement strand
TGAAGCCTGGTAATGTCCTACTTTCACATAGCAAATGCTACACTATCATCGGCGCTGTTTCGTTTCACTACTGAGTTCGGCATGGAATCAGGTGGGTCCAAAACGCTATTGTCACCAAGCAAATTAGGTGCAAAGAATCAATGACAAGCACGTAGTGCTACCATTTTCTTTGCGCAAGGTGCCTCAACTTTAACGCTACGCGCTAAGAGTCA
>NZ_JACJEK010000006.1:0-243333 GCF_014164015.1 Pseudoalteromonas sp. SR41-1 | reverse complement strand
ATTAAAATTAAAATTAAATTTAATTATTATTTGGTGTTTTTTATTACTAAATAAAATTACCTATGGATATAGCCTCAAAATGAAATTAGACGACGTTGCTTCAGACTTAACCAACCAATTTGTAATTAACGACTATTTGCATCAGTTATTTGATGCGGTAAATGTAATTTCTGTTCAAGGTTATGACAATGAACGTCGTGTTATTTATTGGAATGAAGGCAGTGAGCGACTTTACGGATACACAAAAGAAGAAGCCATAGGGCAAAAAATAGAAGACCTTATAATTCCAGAATCAATGTGTGAATTTGTAATTGACGCACACAGTGATTGGGTAGAAAAAGACATAGAAATTCCAGCATCCGAAATTACCCTAAAAGTAAAGATGGCGAAAGTGTATCCGTTTTTTCTAGCCATGTTATGTTTACAAATCAATATAATACAAAACAAATGTATTGCATTGATATTGACTTATCTGAGGTTAAAAAGGCACAAGCAGATGCATCATTTAATGAGGATATGCTAAAAACTATTTTTGAGGCAATTCCTGACTTATTTTTCTTGATGGAAAATGATGGAACTATTATTGAGTATCATGCCAGTAATGAGACCGATCTCTATACCAAGCCCAAACAATTTATTGGTAAAAAAATGGGTGATGTACTCCCGCGCGATGTAGCCGAAAAATTTGAAACCTATATCAGCCTTGTATTAGAAAAAAAGCAGATGATGAGCTTTAAATACGAGCTAGCTTTGCCCCATGGGCTCGTTTTTTTTGAAGCAAGAATAAATAAAATAACAGAACATAACCAGTTAATGGTTATTATTCGAGATATTACCGAACAGCATAAATCAGATGAACTAATTAGACATCAAGCGTATCACGATAGTTTAACTTTACTTCCAAATCGTTTTTTAGCACTTGATCGTTTGTCGCAATTACTTATTGAAGCACAAAGAAATAACGAAAAAGCAGCGGTACTGTTTTTAGATTTAGATGATTTTAAAAAAATAAATGATTCCTTAGGTCATGAAACAGGAGACAAACTTTTAATTGAATCAGCGCAAAGGCTACAAGATGCACTACGAAAAGAAGATACGGTAGGGCGCCTAGGTGGAGATGAGTTTATCGTATTATTACGAGGTATAACTGATCATCATGCTGCGCTAAAAATCACTGAAAAACTGCTAAATAATTTTAGGGCCCCTTTTAAAATTGAAGGCCGAGAACACATACTAACAGCAAGTATTGGTGTAGCCATATACCCAGAAAATGGTACAACCGTTGCTGATTTATTAAGAAACGCTGACACTGCAATGTATCAAGCAAAATCATATGGTCGTAATACTTATTCATTTTTTACTAAAAAGATGAACGTAATTATTCAGCGCCGACTCGTAATAGAAGAGCAGATGCGTGGCGCCCTTGAGCGTGACGAATTTGAGTTATACTACCAGCCCCAATTTGACGCCAAAAATAAACACATCATTGGTGCAGAAGCGTTATTACGTTGGCATAACCCTGTGCTAGGTAATGTAGCACCCGATGAGTTTATACCTATTGCAGAAAATACAGGATTAATTGTACCGATTGGCAAGTTTGTAATTAGCCAAGCATTAGATTTTTTAAACACATGGCAAAGTACTTGTAAACGAAAACAGCAATACACTATTGCCGTTAACTTATCACCTCGTCAATTTAGAGACGTGGGATTACTCAGCTTTATTCAAAACTCATTGAGTGAAGCAAACGTAAATCCCGAACATTTAGAGTTTGAAATAACTGAGGGAGTGCTGATGAGTTGCCACACTAATGTTGTTGATATATTGACTGAAATTACGGCATTAGGCATTAACTTATCAATGGATGACTTTGGTACGGGTTATTCGTCATTAAGTTATTTAAGAGAATATCCTTTTAATGTACTCAAAATAGATAGAAGTTTTATTGATGGTATTGTACTAAACAATGAAGATTGTAATCTCGTAAAGGCAATTATTGCCATGTCGCACAGTTTAGGGCTGACAGTGATAGCCGAAGGCGTAGAAACAAAAGAGCAGCTTACTTTATTGAACGAATTAGGCTGTGATTTTATGCAAGGTTTTTACTTTAGTAAACCCATACCAGCAAAACACTTTCTTGATTTTTCGATGAATTTTGATAAAAAGTAAGATTAAACACTCGATTGTAACAATTCATTGCACGGCTATTGACCTCATTAGCTACTGACGAGTAACCTGTTATAGAAACAAATAAAAAGGATTCTATAATGCGTTTAAAACCTCTTGTAGCTACATTAGCAGCCACATTTTCTTTATCACTTTCAAGTAGTGCCATAGCCGACGAAGGCATGTGGCAACCACACCAACTTCCAGAGTTAGAATCAATTTTAAAAGCCAAAGGGCTTGAAATTGATGTTGAATCTATTTCTAAATTAACCGAATTCCCAATGAATGCGGTAATTAGCCTAGGTGGCTGTACAGCATCGTTTGTATCGCCTAAGGGTTTAGTTGTGTCAAACCATCACTGTGTTTATGGCTCGGTGCAATACAATTCAACACCTGAAAACAACATATTAGAAAATGGCTTTTTAGCTAAAAGCCCTGCTGAGGACTTACCAGCAGCGCCGGGTTCACGCGTATACGTCACAGAAACAGTTACTAATGTGACTGACAAAGTTAGTAAAGGTATTGAAGAACTAAGCGGTAAAGCACGCTACGACGCAATAGTAAAAAACGAAAAAGCGCTAGTAGCCCAGTGTGAAGCCGACGAAAGCTACCGTTGTAACGTGTATTCGTTTCATGGTGGTTTAGAGTTTTACCTAATTAAGTCACTTGAAATTAAAGACGTACGTTTATCTTACGCACCAGCTATGGGCGTAGGTAAATACGGTGGCGATATAGATAACTGGATGTGGCCGCGCCACACCGGCGACTTTGGTTTTTACCGCGCTTATGTAGGCAAAGATGGAAAACCAGCTGAGTACAGCGAAGACAACGTACCTTACGTACCAGACTCTTACCTAAAAGTAAGTGCCAAAGGCGTGCAAGAAGGCGACTTTGTAATGGTTACAGGCTACCCAGGGCGTACTAACCGCTACCGTATAGCAACAGAGGTAGATAACGTATTTAACGACAGCTACCCTAAAGCACGCGTTCATAACTCAAAATACGTGTCGCTTATTGAAGAAAACTCAGAAGACGGCAGTAAAGCGCGTATTGCTTACGAAAGCACCATTGCAGGTTATAACAACTATATTAAAAACTATGGTTCGATGATCGAAAGCTTCAAAAAAGGCACTATGCTTGAGCGCAAAAAACAGTTTGAGAAAGAGTTAACACAATGGATCAATAGCGATAGTGAGCGTAAAGAGCAATACGGAAGCGTATTAGGTGAGCTATCTGAGCTAATTGCACAATCACAAGAGCACAGTGAACGCGACCGTATGTTAGGTTATGTACATCGCTCACAAATGATCAGTACAGCACGACGTTTATACCGCCTAGCTTACGAAAAACAAAAGCCAAATAGCGAACGTGAATCTGATTATCAAGAACGTGACTTACCTCGCATTAAAGCAGGGCTTGAGCGCATGACGCGCCGTTATGATAGCAAAGTAGACAAAGCTATTTTACTGCACTTTTTAGAGCTGTATGCAGCACTTCCAAAAGAAGAGCGTTTTAGCGAGGTTGATAACGTATTTAAAGTACAAAATGGGTTTGATAAAGCAACCCAAAGCGCGTTACTTGATAGCATGTATGAACAGTCAAGACTTGATAATGCCACTGTTCGCAATTCATTATTTGAACAATCGTTTAGCCAGCTAAATCAAAGCCAAGACCCATTTGTGCAGTACGCTAAAGCCATATTTAAAGTAATGAAAGCACAGGAAGATAAATCAAAAGCACTTGCAGGTAAATTACAAGCAGCTCGCCCAGAGCTAATGAGCGCAATAATTGCGTTTAACAAAGCTAAAAACAAACCTGTATACGCCGATGCCAACAGCACATTACGAGTAACCTATGGCACCGTAGGCGGCTACTCACCTCAAGATGGCTTGGTAGCAACACCTTTTACCTCGCTTGAAGGGTTACTCGCTAAAAACACCGATGTTGACCCATTTAATGCACCTAAAAAGTTACAAGAGCAAATTAAAGCCAAGCTTTATGGTGATTACACGGGTGGCATGAATACAGTACCCGTTAACTTCTTATCAAATGTAGACACTACCGGTGGTAACTCAGGTTCGCCAACACTTAACGGTAAAGCAGAGCTTGTTGGTTTACTGTTTGACGGTGTTTACGAAAGTATTATTGGTGACTGGGATTACAACCCTGAGCTTAATCGCTCAATCCACGTTGATTCACGCTACATGCTTTGGGTAATGGATAAAGTAGATAATGCACAAAACTTGTTAGACGAAATGACAATCGTAAAATAAGTAATTAGTGAGATAACAGAAGGGCGCTTACTGTAAAGGAAGCGCCTTTTTTATTAATCATAATGGGTTACGGTTAGTATACGTCAGTAGCATAACTTAGTTTTGCTAAGCACGCTTCTCTTCATCGCGAAGTGTTAAAACTTCGAAGCCCGTTTCTGTTACTAGAACGGTATGTTCCCACTGAGCAGAAAGTTTCTTGTCTTTTGTTACGACTGTCCATCCATCTTTTTTAGTTTTTACCTTCTTGGAACCTTGGTTGATCATAGGCTCTATAGTAAAGGTCATACCTGCTTCAAGCACTAACCCTGTATGAGGTTTACCATAATGCAAAACTTGCGGCTCTTCATGCATTTCTTTACCAATACCATGACCGCAATATTCACGTACTACACTATAACCAGAAGATTCAGCGTGCTTTTGAATAGCATAGCCAATATCACCAAGCGTTGCTTTTGGCTTTACCACCTTAATACCTTCCCACATAGCATCATAAGTCGTTTTAACCAATCGTTTGGCTTCTGAGCTTGTCGCTGCAAAAGTATACATTTTACTTGAATCACTGATATAACCATTTTTCTCTAAGGTAATATCAATATTTAAAATATCTTTGTTTTTTAATTTATAAATATTATTGGGTACACCATGGCACACTACGTCATTAACAGATGAGTTCAATGAATACCGATAGCCATATTGGTCTTTACTGGCAGGACGAGCATGTAACACATTGGTAATATAGCTTTCTACTTTAGTGTCTATATCTAACGTAGTTATGCCCTCGCAAATAAAATCATCAAGCATTTTAAATACCTGAGCTAAAAGCTTTCCTGACTCTCTCATGAGCTCAATTTCTGCATCAGTCTTTATTGTTGCTTTACTCATGCAAAAGATCCTGAATAGTAAGCTTTTCTCTTATGAGTTGTTTTTTAATTATTTCATGGTAGGTAAGTGTCGGATTTAACTCAGCAAGCATGCCTATTTTAATCCAAAACTCTGCTTGTGAATTGATAGATCTGGACATGATATTACTCGATTTTCTAATTTCTTCATGCAGCCCATCTGATATTTTCACTATTCCCATTATATATACCGTATATGATTTATGCATGTATCGTATATAATGAAAACATGGATGTCAACTTGGAGGTCTTACAATCAAAAGTGTATTTCTCGGCCACTTCACAAGAAAAATGATTAATAAGTAATACTTTATGTTTGCATTGAATTATATAAGCAATCCTTTTAAACTGCATTGGGGCAGATGATAAATTTAATGGGTTATGATATGAGATTGAATGTGACAAGAAGTGCGACTAGTATTTTATATAGCGCTATTTTGTATTTTCACTGTATTATTTTTGCACTAGGAATGGTTGAATCTACTTTTTCTGGGTATGAATTAATAAAGGTGATAAGCCCCACGACGGCAATAATTTCACTGTTAATTGCAGGCGTTTTAGCAACCATAAAAAAAGTAAGTCTATATACAAAGAAGTATTGCATCGCAATAGCTACAGTTGCTGCATTGTGTTTTCTATTTATTCAGTTTTCTTTTTTATTTCATATGCAGGTTAATTTCGATCTGGGAAGCCTTGATAACAACCCATTTACTTTATCATTGTACGCCATTTTTATGTTTACTTGTTTTTCAGCAATTACTATCAAAGCTTTTCATAAAAATATAAAAATAAATGAAATGAAAAAAATAAAATTAGTCGTATTTATAGTTGTATTAATCGGTTCAACTGTGTGGCATCAGTCATCTTTGAATCTAGTCAGAACCCAAGATGCTAATGCAAGAGAAAAAATACACTTATTAGAAACAATGATAAACCGCTCTTTGGCTTCACAGAAAAAAGCTCTAGCTAGAATAAAGACTAGAGTAGAAAAAGTTAGTTTTGAAGATTTTATGCGTCTAATTAATATAGACTCAAAAAATTACATTAGTGATTATAATATAATCAAAGGTGTTTTAGTTCTTGATAATGAATTAAATTATATTTCAGGCGATAATTTTTCTAGCAGTTTTTACTTAAATGGAATGCTAGAAAAACCTACAATAAAATTATGGCTTAAAAGAGATATAGAGGAAGTCCAATTTGCAGCTAACTCATTAACTCTAGACTCCGATATACCAATTTTAATGTTTTTAGCCCCTGTTAAACTTGCGAATCAAAGTCGTTTTTATATATTAAATTTACTAGATATGAACTTATTATTAGAGAAAAGTTATTTAAAATATCTTAGTCGGTATGATACATATTTAGAATTAACTCCAAATGTATACTTTTCAGTAGACTATAAAAATAAAACTCAGTCTGATTTAAACAAGCTAACTAGCCGTTATAACCATTTTATCACTGAAAAAATAAATGTGATGGGTTTAGTTGAACATAATGTCTATACCTTTATCAATGACTATGAAGCAATACACATTGATACCATAATTGATCAATTAATATTATGGTTTACGTTTCTATTTATATTTATTTTTGTACTGGTAGCTGATTCATCAAGAGCCTTAGAGTTTAGTACAAAGCATGATGAATTAACTGGTTTACTGAGATTGAAAGCTTTGGAAGAAGAGTTTCTGCAGCTTAGCTCGGTTAGAGGATATAGTAATTTTGCAACTGTAATAGTTAAACTAGATTTTTATGAAGAGATACATAATTCTTTAGGGTATGAAATCAGTGATAAAATTCTAAAAAAAGCTTCTGAAAGAATAAGTATAAATGTTGACAACCGAGTATTAATTTCTAAGGGAATTAACGATAGCTTTGTTTTATATTTTACAGATACTACACCAGCTATCCTTGAGCAAAAAATTGAGGCTCTAATACTCGATTTATCTAAAGCGTACTGTATAGACACATTTGACTTCAATCTTACTGCAAGTGCTGGAGTGGTATTTTATCAAACCCCCGAATTATTTAATTTTAAGCTTAACCTTCAGCAAGCAAATATAGCCCTTGAAAAATCTACAGAGCTTGGAGGGAATCAAATACACTTTTATCAACAAATAATGGATGATAAACACAGCGAAAAAATTATTATCCGAAATAATTTACACACGGCTCTAAAGAACAACGAATTAGAAGTGTTCTACCAACCTATACATAACTTGAATGGGAACCAAATTGTAGGTGTTGAAGCGCTAGTTAGGTGGCGTTGTAACGGTGAATGGATCTCTCCGGCAAAATTTATCCCTGTAGCAGAAACTACGGGTCAAATAGTTCAAGTAGGTAAACAAGTTTTAAATCAAGTCCTTCACGATATAAAAAAACATTCGCAACTGCAAAATATAACCGTAGCAGTTAATTTTTCAACCAAGCAGATTATTAAAGACAATTTTTCTATCGACTTACTCCATTTACTTACTCAAAATAACATCACATATAAAAATTTCACTGTTGAAGTCACTGAGTCCTCCTTTCAAGAAAAGACATCTATAGAGAAAACATTACTTGAATTAATTAATTCAGGTTTGAATGTTGCTATAGACGATTTTGGGACTGGTTTTTCAAGTTTGTCATATCTTGCTAATCAGCCCGCGAACATTATTAAAATTGATCGAGAGTTTACACTTGGAGCGGATAAAGATACGAAAGAACGAAAGCTTTTAGATACCATTATCAAAGTTTGTTATGACTTAGGCAAAAAAGTGGTAGTAGAGGGGGTAGAAGATGAAAAGCTAATTACACACTTATCTAGATATAAAGGTATTAGGATTCAAGGATACTTTTTCTCAAAGCCGCTTCCTGTTGACCAACTTATTGAATATATTCGAGCCATACAATACAAATAATATTAGTAATTTATGTTGTCCTCCAAAGTTTCTAATACATATTTCGATTAAGCTTGTTTTATTTAGTGCTTAATACTAATTCATTAAATATAACCTTAAAATAACTTACTACCTAATGGAAGAACACAGCCATATAAAGTTTTTTTATATGGTTTTTCTAAAAAGTTCAAAAGAACATAATCCTTGAACTCATAGCTATTAACCGCCTTAACTTAAATCAAATCACCTTAACACCCTTAAATATATTTCATGTACATTTTATAACCAAGAAGTGCTAGGTTAGTGGTAAATTAATTGAAGGAAATAATTATGAAATTAGAGTCATTAGCACTGCACCACGGTTACGAATCTGAGCCTACGACCAAATCGGCAGCCGTGCCTATTTATCACACTTCTTCTTATACATTTGACAACACGCAGCATGGCGCTAATTTATTCGATTTAAAAGTACCTGGAAATATTTACACCCGCATAATGAACCCAACCAATGCCGTACTTGAACAACGTATTGCCGCGATGGAAGGGGGCATTGGTGGGCTGGCTGTTGCCTCTGGGATGGCTGCTATTACGTATGCTATTCAATGTTTGTGTGAAGTCGGTACTAACATTGTCAGCACCAGCCAAGTATATGGTGGCACGTATAACTTATTTGCTCATACACTACCTAGGCAAGGTATTGAAGCACGCATGATTAAAGCCGATGACTTTACCGCGTTCGAGAATGCAATTGACGACAACACCCGCGCTGTTTTTTGTGAATCTATTGGTAATCCTGCAGGTAATATTGTTGATATTGAACGTTTAGCACGTATTGCACACAGCAAAGGTTTGCCGCTTATTGTTGATAATACCGTGGCTACGCCGTATTTATGCCGCCCATTTGAGCTGGGCGCCGATATAGTGGTTCACTCACTTACAAAGTATATAAACGGGCACGGTACTGCTATTGGCGGCATGATTGTCGACTCAGGTAAATTTGATTGGAAAGCGAATGCCACGCGCTTTGCAATGATGAACGAGCCCGATCCGTCGTATCACAATGTGGTTTATACCGAAGCTTTTGCTGAAGCTGCATTTATCGGTCGCTGCAGAGTAGTGCCACTTAGAAATACCGGCGCAGCGCTTGCCCCTAAAAACGCATCTGACATTTTAATCGGCCTTGAAACCTTAGGCTTAAGAATGGATCGCCACTGCGAAAATGCACAGCACTTGGCTGAGTATTTAGAAAATCATCCAAAAGTGCTTTGGGTTAATTACGCAGGGCTTGAATCAAGCCCGTATAACGAAATGAGTCAGAAAATTACCAGTGGTAAAGCATCGGGTATTTTAAGCTTTGGTATTGCTGGTGGCCTAGAAGCAGGTACTCGTTTTATTGATGCGCTAAACATGATTTTACGCTTAGTTAATATTGGCGATGCCAAGTCGCTTGCGTGCCATCCTGCGTCAACCACACACCGCCAATTAAATGATGAAGAGCTTGCTAATGCGGGCGTAAGTCGCGATTTAATTCGTTTGTCAGTCGGTATTGAGAACATTGCAGACATAATTGCCGATGTAAGCCAAGCGCTCGATAAAGCATAGTTACCTCACTACCTTTCATAAAAAACTTTAAAGCATAAAAAGCGTTAGTTGAAAATAAACTATCGTTTTTTATGTTTCTCTAAAATCTATTAATAAGTATACCTCTTTATTTTATCTACCTTTTTTATAAAACCTTCCTAAGGCTTTTATATTTTTACCGCTTGTTTTTTATTCACATGTCAACTTTGTATTGACACTAAGATTACTTACTACTACATTTGTAATAGTACCACTACAAGTGTAGTAATAGGAGCGACAATGAAACTTAGTGATTTTGAAATGGATATTATGCAGCTGCTCTGGCAGGAAGAACCCTGTACCGCGAGTCAACTACATAAGGTGCTTTTAGCTGATAAGCAAAAAGATAAAAAAGTAGCCTATACAACAGTTAAAACTATTGTAGATAGGTTAGAACACAAAGGAGCGATTGAGCGTTGTGGACATGAAGGACGAGCTATTATTTTTAGAACAATCGTTACTCAAGAGACATTATCGGAGCAAGCTATGCCTAGTTTTATGCAACGATTTTTTAAAGGTAATTCTCGTAGTTTAATTGCCCACTTTATTAAAGAAGAAAAGCTAAATGATGAAGATATAGAATATTTACAAACGCTTTTAAAAAATAAGAAGTTAGATTAAAGGAGAGGGTAATGACGGATTATTTACTAACTTGCACACTTATTAGCTTATGTATTTTGCTTACAGTAAAAGGGCTAAAAAATGCCCCAGCACGATTAAACTTTTACATTTTAATGACTGCCTTGGTATGTTGGTTTGTCCCTTGGCAATATTTTTCCCAGTTATCCTTATTTGAAGGGGCAAATCGTTACACATTCAACGTGGCGCAATTGATTCCCAATGTTAAAGCATTAATACCAAATGCTGAACAAGTAGCAACTAAGGACGAATTACAAAGCGATGTGAGTATATGGGACTTATTGCCATCACTTAGTAATGTTTTTATAGTTTTAGTTTTAGCTGGTTTTGGATTGTTTTCATTACGCGTGAGCCTTTATGTAAAGCTTATAAAAAACTTATACATTAACTCAAAGCCAAGTCCTGAACTTAAACACATTAACAATCAGTATCCAATTAGACTAACAACCCATACAGAGCCTGCTTTTGCTACCGGGTTAATAAAGCCTGTTATTTGGCTAGAGTCGACGATGGTAAATCGTGAAGAATTAGATTCAGTCATTCAACACGAGGTAACTCATTTACAACAAGGTGATATTTATTGGACGTGGCTTATTTGTTTTATAGAAAGCGTTTTTTGGTGGAATCCTATTTGCTTAAAGTTAACTGGTTTAGCAAAAGAGCAACTCGAACTTAGCTGTGATGAGTTGTGTATGCAAAAGCTAAAAGGTAAATACCAATTGGATTTAGCCAGTTTATTGCTACAAGAGCAAAGTGCTAAAAGCTCGCCTAACTTTTTTACCCCCCCACTTTTGAATATTGCTCATTCTAAGAGTTTTAATATTCAGAGGATCAAAATGTTAAACAAGGAAAAAACAATGAAAAGTAAATATTTGGTTATGGTTGCGGCGGCAATGTCTTTTAGTGCTTTAGCTGCAGCGCAAATTGTAGATGGTAGTTCAGATAACAAGCAGCCAAGTAATAATACGTCTCAGGCTCCTGTTAAAAGTGAAGAATATAAACAACAACTTGCACAGCTTCTAAAAAGTGCTGCTGGGGCAAAAAGTGATACCCCTGAACTGTTAAACCAAGCTGCGCAAGGCATACAACAATGGCACTTAAATAGAGATAAACTTGCTGGTTTTGAAGAAGCTGAAATTAAACTACAAAGCTTTAGGCTGCTAGATCACGTTTACTCTAAACTTGAGCAATATGAAGATATACTGAGTGCTTACGAAAAATGGTATGAGCCTGGTAGTAACCCGCCTTACTTTTTAAAAAATTCACTAGCAACCGCGTATATACAACTAGGGCGTTATGAGCTTGCTGTTGCAGAGCTTGAAGATTTATCAAAACAGCTTGAAGGGAAACTACATGTTGGCTCTGCTGATAACTTAGCACTGGCATACATTTACCTTGATGATTACGATAAAGCGTTAAAAACCCTAGAGAAGGTTGATGCAAAAGACGATGTATACGGAAATATCCTTAAATATTATGTTTATGATAAACAAAATAACCGTAAAAAGATGGATGAAATCAAAAGTAAAATCCCAGAAGCATTTGCAGTTACCCCCGCGTTATTACCACAAAGCGGCCTACCTGGTTCGCAATTGTTGAGATTGCTATAAGTTTTCAATTACGATGAGGCTCGGAGTATCTGAGCCTCTGTTTATGTTATTGGTACAAATACAGTAAAATAGGTCTAGATTATTTAAATCTCTTGGGTAATCGCTTAGCGATAACCTAAATAAAAATGGCTAAAAGTAGTGATTTTTCACAATAGTTGGTATGTTACAAGTAACATTTTATTTAATTGTGTGTGATGAAAAAAAACAAGCGTTCTTCTCTTCAAGATATTGCCGATGCGGTTGGTGTAACCAAAATGACGGTGAGTCGTTATTTACGTAATCCCGAAATAGTATCAGAGTCTACTCGCACTAAAATTAGTGCAGCTATTGATACGCTAGGTTACATTGCAAATAAAGCTCCTGATTTACTCTCTAATGCTAAAAGCTACTCTATTGGTGTACTAGTCCCATCGTTAACGAACCACGTATTTGCTCAAGTTATAAAAGGTATTGAAGATGTAACAGGGCCTGCAGGATATCAAACAATGTTAGCCCATTATGGTTACAACCCTGAAATTGAAGAAAAACGGGTTGAGTATCTATTGTCGTATCACGTTGATGGTTTAATTTTATCAGAAACCACACACACAGACAGAACGCTAAAAATGATTGAAACGTCAGGCGTACCTGTGATTGAAATAATGGATACTCATCACTCTCCAATGCAGCAAGCGATTGGTTTTGATAACGTTAAAGCCGCTTTTGATATGACGACGGCACTTTTAAATAAATGCTATCGCAATATTGTTTATATAGGTGCAAGGCTCGATGTACGAACACGCCTAAAATTTCAAGGTTATTCAGATGCTATGTTAGCTAAAGGTTTTACGCCTAAAAGTGTGATGACTGATCAAGCTTCATCTTATAGTTTAGGTGCTGAACTTTTACAAAAAGCGCGTACTGACTACCCAAATACTGACTGTTTGTTTTGTACTAATGATGATTTAGCAATTGGGGCTATTTTTGAATGCCAGCGAAACAACATTTTAGTGCCTAGCCAAATGGGGGTTGTGGGTTTTCATGGCCATGATATTGGCCAAGCAATGGTGCCTCAATTAGCAAGTGTGATCACCCCTCGTTATCAGATAGGTAATCTTGCGGGAAGAGAGTTGTTGAGCCGGATTAATTCAGATTTGGATGCTAGGATTAATTATAAGCAAGTAATTGATACTGGTTATATAGTTCATCTAGGTGAAAGTGTTTAAATACTCTAATTATATGAGCCTAATTACCTGTGCCTAATTACCTGAGCCTAAATAACAAAAGGCTCAGGTAATTTTTATATGTGTGATGATAACTCTACATACTGTAATTTTACAAAAACAGAGAAATAATCATAGCGACAAGTGCGCCAACAGTACCAATAATAGTTTCCATTACCGTCCACGTTTTAAGAGTTTGCATTTCGCTCAAACCGAGATAGCGACTTGCTAACCAAAATCCTGAGTCGTTTACATGGGAGAGCACAATAGAGCCCCCACCAATAGCGATAGTGACAGCGGCAAGCTGCGCTCCATCAAGGCCTAAAGGCTGAAGCATTGGAATAATTAAGCCACACGCTGTAAGCATAGCTACTGTCGCAGAGCCTTGAATAACCCGCACAGCGGCTGATAATACAAAAGCGAGTATTACAATCGGTAATCCTGAGCCAGCTAAGTAATTACCTAGTGCAGTACCTACTCCTGAATCAACTAATACTTGTTTAAATACCCCACCGGCACCAGTGACAAGAATAATAATTCCTGCAGGTTGTAAGGCACTACCACAAATTTCCATGATTCTAGCATTAGGGACACCGCGCCTTGCACCGAGCAAATAAAATGCCATTAAGCAGGCAACTAAAATTGCTGTAAATGGATGACCTATAAAGGCTAACCAATTATATAAATCAGAGTCTTTTTCAACAAAGCGGCTACCAATAGTATTTAAACTAATCATAATTAACGGCAGAGCAATTAAACCTAATGCTAATCCAAAACTAGGCGTCCCTTTACCAACTCTTTGGTTATCGTCGATTTGTTCGTGCTGTGGGAGTTCTACATGAATAGATTTAGAAATAATAGAGCCCCAAATTGGACCTCCTATAATCATTGCCGGTATGGCAGCAATAAGGCCAAATAAAATCATATAACCATAGTCAGCGCCTAATTGAGAGGCAACCAAAATCGGCCCTGGCGCAGGAATAAGAAACGCCTGACAAGACGCTATCCCAGCAAGTAGCCCAATACCAATTTTAACAACGCTGCCACCGCCTTTTCGTACCACAGCAAAAACAATACCGATTAAAAGTACAACGGCTACATCAAAAAAGAGGGGGAGGGCACAAATAAAGCCCGTAAAGGTAAGCGCCCAATTAGCGTTTTTTTCTCCAAAACGGTGTAAAAGTGTGTGGGCAATGCGATCCAGCGCGCCGGTTTCTTCCATTACTTTGCCAAACATGGCGCCTAAAGCGACCACCACCGCTACAAAGCCTAGTGTTCCGGCCATTCCTTTTTGAATTGTAGCGGCAATTATTTCTGGGCTCATTCCTGAGAATAATCCTGCAATCATAGAAACAAGGATCAAAGAGACGACAGCATGTAGTCGTACTTTCATTACTAAAAAAAGCAATAAAAATATGGAGCCTACCGCTGTTAGTATTAATGATAAATCTGACATTTTTCCCTACTTATATTCAGTGTGAATTATGATGTTTAGTGTGTGTTTAACTTCACTTTCGTATTTGTTACGCGTAACATGTTACCCGTAACTCAATATAATATATACATTGAAAATAATTAATTATTAAATTAAGGCGAGGGTAAATACATGAGTAACACAAATGTAGGTCGTATTTATATTGTAATGGGGGTTTCAAGCACAGGAAAGTCAAGTGTGGGTGATGCATTAGCAAAGCGCATTGGCGCTAAATTTATCGACGGAGACGACTTACATCCCAAGGCTAATATATTAAAGATGTCATCTGGGCAGCCTTTAAATGATGCTGATCGTGTGCCTTGGCTCGAAAGAATACGTGATGCTGCATTTAGCATTGAAAAGAAAAATGAAGTCGCGGTAATAGTCTGCTCAGCATTAAAAAAGATATACCGAGAACAAATATGTGATGGAAATACAGGCATTACCTTTTTACATCTTTTTGGTGATTTTGAGCTGGTTAAAAGCCGTATGCAGGACAGAAAAGGGCATTTTATGCCTGTTGATTTACTCAAAAGCCAATTTGAAGCGCTAGAAGTTCCAAAAGAAGATGAGCCCAATGTTATAAATATAGATATTAATAACTCATTTGAGCAAGTAGTCGAAAGCTGTATTAGCGCAACTAAAATGAATAGCCACAACAAGTTAAAAGTTTTTAGTTAATCAATTAACTGTTACTTTTAACATTTAGGGGCTTTATTTGTTATGAGTTAGCGTCTGCTCGTGGTGTTTCTAAAATCGCTTTTTTTTCATCTTCAGATAATATTATCCAATCAAAAATTTCTTCGTTGGTACGCCCACACCCGGTGCAGTAACCGCTGCGCCTTTCGCATATTCCTAGGCAATCAGTTTTAAATTTAGATGGTTTTTTGTTTTGATTGAATTGGCGCATTATTAAAGTCCTAACGGTGGAGCAATTTCAAAGCGAGTAGAAAACCCATTACCTTCTTGATTGGTAGCAAGTGTAATGACAGGGGTTTTAGTATCAAGTACAAAGGTGCTGTAAATTGAACTTGCTGTTTCTTTTTGGCTTTCCAACCAACCTGTTTTGGTTAAGCATTGGCGCAATTGCTTAGCCAGTTTTTGATGAGACTTTATTGTTTGCGTTTGTGTTTTAACAGGTGTTTGGCATTGGTAGCTTGCTTGCTCTGACTTATTTAAAGTAACTGTACAGTTTGCTCCAATTATATGAGTATTAGTACGCCATTGATTAGTAAACTGGTTATTTACTTTATCTGTTTTGATTGAATTAAAACCAGATTCATAACCATTTATTAGGTTATTTATGGTGCTGCATTCATCGGGTGTTACTGTGGTTTTTACAGACTGATTCGTTGTAGTAGTGGTTGTTGTAGTTGTAGTCTGATTAGTTTTGCTGGTACAGCCCGCTAAAATAAACGCGACGACTAAAATAAATGCGACAATAGAAGGAGTAATATAGTTTTTCATAGTTCACAGTAACCGATTAATTTAGCCATGCACTATATCACACGTGATTTACTGTAAAAATAAAAAGGCCCATATAAATATGAGCCTCTTTGTTAGTTACAACTAATGCTATTTATGGCGACCTTGCAAGCATTTAACTACATCTTCAAGGGCTAAGCCTTGGCGTTGTAGCAATACTGTAAGGTGATAAATTAAATCAGCAGATTCGTTTGTTAGCTCATCGTTATCGTGTTTCATAGCGGCAAGGGCAACTTCTACGCCTTCTTCACCTACTTTTTGACAACTACGGCTTAAGTCTTTTGCAAATAATGACGCTGTGTAGCTTTTTTCAGGGTCATCATTTTTACGCGCAACAATCACATCTTCTAACTGTGCTAAAAAGCTTAAACTTGGTTTTGCTTCATCACCAAAACAGCTTTGTGTGCCTAAGTGACACGTTGGGCCTTCTGGGTTGGCAAGTACTAAAATTGAATCGTAGTCACAATCGGTATGCACAGATACTACGTTTAAGTAGTTTTCTGATGACTCGCCTTTAGTCCATAAACGCGATTTTGAACGCGAGTAAAACGTTACCTTATTGGTATCAAGCGTAACAGCGAGTGCTTCGCTGTTCATAAAGCCTTGCATTAAAATAACACCAGAGCGGGCATCTTGAATAATCGCAGGGATCATGTCACTTTTAGCGAAATCGACCTGAGCTTGGTTTTGTTGTGTTACTTGCATAATCTTGCTGCCACTTGGTTATCTGTTAAAAATTGTTTTAGTTCGCCAATGTTAATCACATTTTTATGAAAAACGCTGGCAGCTAATGCACCATCTACTTTGCTTTGTTTAAATACATCAACAAAATCTTGCATACTACCCGCACCGCCAGAGGCGATTAAAGGAATGTCACATAGCTCGCGAATTTTACTTAGTTGCTCGTTGTCGTAACCGTTACGAACGCCATCTTGGTTCATACAGTTTAATACAATTTCGCCTGCGCCTAAGTCTTGTACGCGTTTAACCCATTCTTGTGTTTTATAACGTGTACGGCTTGATGCATTAGGATCGCCGGTTAATTGATACACTAAATACTCGCCGGTAATTTCATCAAAAAAGCTGTCAATGCCGACTACAACACATTGCTTACCAAACTCATCGTGTAATTCTTTAATAAGTTCAGGACGCGCAATAGCAGGGCTGTTAATGCTTATTTTGTCTGCGCCGCGCTCAAGTACCCGCGCTGCATCAGTCACTGATTTAATACCGCCCGCTACACAAAATGGAATATCGATATTACGTGCAATGCTCTCTACCCAGTTTACATCAAGTAGGCGTTTTTCAACGCTTGCACTGATTTCGTAAAAAACCAGTTCATCGGCGCCAGCTTCGCTGTAGGCTTTAGCCATTGTTAAAATATCGCCAACTATTTCATGGCCTTTAAACTTTACGCCTTTAACTACTTGGCCGTCTTTAACGTCTAAACACGGGATTATGCGTTTTGATAACATGCCAGTGCCTCCTCAACGCTAAATGCGCCATCAAGCAATGATTTACCTAAAATAACGCCGCCCACACCCAGCTCTTTAAGCTTTTTAATGTCATCTAGTGAGCTTACGCCACCTGAGGCTTGCACTTTAATTGTGCTGTTATGGCGAGTTAAATCTTCGTAAAGCTCAAACGATGGACCCGTCATGGTGCCATCTTTACTGATGTCCGTGCATAAAAAATCAATAACACCTAAGCTTACATAAAAATCTACCAGCTCAAGTAAACCAAATTCAGATTCACTTAACCAACCGTGCGTTGCTGGTGCCCAGCCCGTGGCTGTTTTATTTACATCAAGAGCAATTACAAAATGCTCTGCGCCAAATTGCTCAATCCAGGCTTTTACTTGTTCGCGTTTTTCTACTGCCATTGAACCAATAACAACTTGGTTTGCACCGGCTTTTAGCCAATCACTTACATCTTGCTCTGAGCGAATACCGCCGCCCACTTGGTACGGTACGTTAAGTGCTTTGGTTGCAGCTTGAATATGTTTCCACTGTTTTTTACTTGGATCGCGTGCACCTTCTAAATCCACAAGATGTAGTTTACCTGCGCCACTGTCGGCGTATTCTTTTAAACGCGCGCCAAGTTCGAAAGGGTAAAACTGTGCTGTGTCGTATTTACCTTGGTACAAGCGCACAATTTGATTTTGTAATACGTCTAATGCTGGAATAATCACAAATAATCTCTTTTTTGTTAGTCAATGGGCAGCTTACAACTGCCAATCAACAAAATTTTGTAATAAACGTGCGCCAACTTTTGCGCTGCGCTCTGGGTGAAATTGCATGCCTGCGTAGTTGTCTTTAGCAACAATGGCTGAAAAGGTTTGACCATATTCGCCGCTCACTAGTGTGGCGTCGTTTACGGTGTGCGCAAAGCTGTGAACAAAATACACTTGCTCATCAAGCGTTAGCCCTTTAGTTAATGCATGCTCTTTGTTAACGCTTAAGTTGTTCCAACCCATATGCGGCGACGTTAAATTGCCTACATCAAGCGCTTTTACTTGTCCTGGTATTTTACCTAGGCACTGTACGTTACCTTCTTCGGTACTTTCGCACAGTAACTGCATACCTAAACAAATACCCATAAGCGGGCGCTGGTATTCATTTATAGCTTGTTGCCAGCCGTTATCTACTAGGCGTTTCATAGCAACCGACGCGTGACCTACACCTGGTAGTATAGCGCGCTCAAAACCCGCTAATTGCTCTGGTGAAGTAATTACTGTTGGCGTTTGGCCTAAGCGTTCAAACGCAAAGCGTACTGAATTTATATTGGCACAACCGGTATTAATTATGGCAATCATAAACATCCCTTAGAGCTGGCTGTTTGTTGGGTCGTGTCTTGTGCTACGGCCATACGAAGAGCACGTGAAAACGCTTTAAATAAACCTTCTACTTGGTGATGACAGTTACCGTCGCTTACCGATAAAATAAGGCTAATAGCGGCGTTATCACTCAAGCTTTTGAAAAAGTGCTCAACCATTTGTACGTCTAAGTCGCCTGCTTTTTCGCGGCTAAAGTTAGCGTTTAATACAAATGATGCACGGCCCGATAAATCAATTTGTGCTTCAGCTTTACACTCGTCCATAGGAAGGGCAAAACCATAGCGTGCAATTTGCGATTTAGTGCCAAGCGCTTGTTTAAGTGCGACACCAAGAGCAATACCAATGTCTTCAACAAGGTGGTGCTCGTCTATGTGTAAATCGCCTTTAGCTTTAATGTTTAAACCAATGTTTGCGTGGGTGCGAATTTGATCAAGCATGTGATCAAAAAAGCCAAGTCCGGTGTCTATGCTGCCATTTTTAGTTTGATCTAAGTTTATGGCTACATCAATTTGGGTTTCTTTAGTGTTGCGTGTAACACGACCTTCGCGGTTTGCGGTAGTCAATTTTGTCACTATCGCACTCCAATCGCCGTCGTATAAAATACCTTCACAACATAAGTTTTGAGCAAGGCCAATATCGGTCTGGCGATCGCCAATAACAAAAGAGCGCGCTAAGTCTACTTTGCCAGAGCGCATAAGCTCGGTAAGTAAGCCCGTTTTAGGTTTACGGCAATCACAGTTTTGCTCATCAAAGTGTGGGCAAATTAATACTTCGTCAAAGCTAATGCCTTGGCTTTGCATTATGTCCATCATTTTGTCTTGTGCTATGTCAAAATCAGCAGTAGGAAAGCTATCTGTGCCTAAACCATCTTGGTTAGACACCATTACTAAACGGTAACCTGCGGCTTGTAATTGTAATAACGCAGGAATAACACCAGGTAAAAATGCTAGCTTTTCAAGGCTATCTACCTGTTTGTCGGTAATTGGCTCTTCAATAATAGTGCCGTCGCGGTCTATAAATAAATAGGGGTTACTCATGATACTTCGTTTCCTGCTAAAGATGCTGCGGTAGCCGGCGTTTGTAAGCCATCTAACCAAATTTTTACTTGTTCAAGTTCTTGTTCACTGCCAATTGAAATTCGTAGCCAGTCGTCTTCACCGTATAGTGTAAAAGCGCGCATAACCAAACCTTGCTCAAGTGCAATTTTAAAGTAGTTTTTATCGGCTAATTTTAAAGTAACAAAGTTACCTTCACCAGTGAGAATTTTTAATGCAGCAGGGGAGGCGTTTAGCCAATCTACCAACTTAGCTTTTAAGCTATTTAAAATAGTAACTTGGCGGCGCATTGATGTAATTGCATCGGGTGCAATTGCTTGCGCTGCAATACTTGCTACAACACCTGATACCGGATACGGCGCAATGACTTTACGAATTGGCGCTAGTACGCTCACTTGTGCAAGCGTAAAGCCCGTTCTGAGCCCTGCTAGCGCAAAGGCTTTAGAAAGCGTACGCAAAACCACTACATTACTAAACTCATTAATAAGTTTAGTCGCGCTTTGCTCTGGGCAAAACTCTATATAGGCTTCGTCAACAATAACTAATGCTTTACCTGCAAGTGCTGTTGCAATCGCTTTTACTTTATCAAGTGGCGTTAAGCTGCCAGTTGGATTATTTGGGTTACAAATAAATACCAGCTTTGAGCTGCCAACAGCTGCAACTATTTCATCAACACTGCCACTTAATAATAATTCTTGTGTAAGCGCGTTAATACTAACGTTGTGTGTATCGGCGGTAACTTTGTACATACCGTAAGTTGGTAAAAATAGCGCAATACTATCTTTAGCTGGCTCACAGTATGTGCGCACTAAAAGCTCAATGCCTTCATCTGCGCCGCGCGTCATTAATACATTTTCGCTTTCAAGATCTGTATAAGCTGCGTACCTGTCAATAACCAGTTGCGGTTGTGGGTCGGGGTAGCGATTTAAATCCTCAATACTCAGTTCAAGATTTTTAGCATACGGGCTTTCGTTAGCATTTAGCCACGTAGTACCGGTTAGCTTTTCACTTTTTGCAGAGCTGTATGCAGCAAGGGCTGCAATATTCTTAGGTAATAAGCTAGACGCTTGTGCGCTCTCATTGCTCATTTTTAATTGCCTCTAAACGAATTGAAACCGCATTAGCGTGGGCATCAAGGCCTTCTGCATCTGCAAGTGGTAAAATTGCTTTTGAAAGCTGCGTTAAACCACTTTTAGTAATTGTTTGCACTGTGTATGTACGGAAAAAATCAAGCAAGTTTAAACTCGAGTAAGTTGCACTGTAACCATATGTTGGTAACACGTGGTTAGTACCCGATGCGTAATCGCCTGCAGATTCTGGTGTGTAGTCACCTACAAATACTGAGCCTGCATTTTTAACTTTATCTAGGTAAGGTGTTGCATCGCCTAGTTGTAAAATTAAATGCTCTGGGCCGTATTGCGCCGATACATCAAATGCTTGCTCAACTGAATCAACCAAAATAAGTGAAGAATTAGCGAGCGCTTGCTCGGCTGTTTCTTTGCGGCTCAAATTAGCTAACTGGCGTGTAAGTGCCTGCTGAGTTTGTTCTATAATACTTTCGCTGTTACATAATAAAATAACCTGCGAGTCTGCGCCGTGCTCTGCTTGTGAGAGTAAATCGGCGGCTATAAATTCTGGGTTTGCACGTTCATCTGCAATAACTAATACTTCAGAAGGACCTGCTGGCATATCAATTGCCATACCTGGGATAGTTTGCGCAACGAGCTGTTTAGCCATTGTTACGAAGCTATTACCTGGGCCAAAAATTTTGTTTACTTTAGGAACCGATTCGGTGCCATAAGCCATTGCTGCAATTGCGCCTGCGCCACCACTTTCTATCAAAGTAGTAATGCCACATAACTTAGCTGCATATAAAATAGCAGGGTTAATTGCTTTATCACCTTGTACCGGCGTAGCTAGTACAACGGTTTTAGCGCCGCTTAACTGTGCTAATACACCTTGCATAATAACCGACGATGGCAGTGGAGCACTGCCACCGGGTACATAAATACCGACTGCTTCGATGGCTTGATATTTCAGTTCACATACAACGCCTGGTTGGGTTGATAATTTAATATCTTTTGGCAACTGCGCTTCGTGAAAACGTTTAACATTTGCATAAGCGGTGTCAATTGCGTATTTAAGCTCTGCACTTAGTGCTTGCTCAGATGCGTTAATTTCATCTAGCGGTACGCGCAAACGTGGGTTAGCTCTATTATCAAACTCTTTGGCCATGCTAAGTAAGGCCTCATCGCCTTGCTCTTTTACATTAGCTAAAATAGTTTTGCATATTGCTTCAACCTTTGCGCTTACAGAAACTGCAGGGCGCATTAGCGCCGCTGCTTGTACTTGTGAAGATTCCTCATTCCAACGAAGCATGGTACTTACTCCATCATTTTTTCAATTGGCATAACTAAAATAGAGTTAGCGCCTAGGGCTTTTAACTGCTCCATTGTTTCCCAAAATAATGTTTCGCTGCTTACCATGTGCAGTGCTACGTATTCTTCATTACCCGCAAGGGCAAGTAGAGTCGGTTGACCAGAACCAGGTAAAATTTCACAAATTTCATCAAGTTTGTTTTTTGGTGCGTGTAGCATGATGTATTTGCTTTCTTTAGCTTGTCTAACACCACGTAGGCGCGGCATAAGCTTATTGATTAGTGCTAGTTTGTCAGCGTCTTGCAGATCTTTATTTTGAATTAAACATGCGTTTGATTCTAAAATTGTATCACCTTGAATTAAGCCGTTAGCTTCAAGTGTTGCGCCAGTAGATACTAAATCACAAATTGCATCAGATAAACCTGCACGTGGTGCTACTTCAACAGAGCCAGTAAGCATTACTGTACTTGCGTTGATGCCTTCGCGCTTTAACCACTGAGTTAAAATTTCTGGGTAGGTAGTTGCAATACGTTTGCCTTCAAACCAGCTCTTATCGCGAGCGCCTAGCTCTTGTGGCCATGCAAGTGCAAGACGACAGTAACCAAAATCTAGTTTTGAAAGTTTGTTTACTTCGCTTGGAACACCTTGGCGTTCACGTTCTGCTTGAACTTCTACTAGTACGTTTTCGCCAACAATACCTAAATCACATACACCGTCCATTACTAAACCAGGAATATCGTCATCACGCACACGTAGTACGTCAATTGGCATATTAGTTGAGTGTGCAATTAAGCGTTGTTCACGAAGGTTAAGTTTAACACCTAACTGTTTTAACAGATCTTGACAATCTTTAGATAGGCGGCCGCCTTTTTGGATGGCGATACGTAGACGATTTGTGTTACTCATTATTCATTTTCCTTTAATTTAAAAACTAAAAACCCCGAGGGGAACCTCAGGGCGAAAATGAATCAATGTTTTTTGAATCGCCAGAGGTTCCTTTTAGGAATAACCTCTCAGCGAAAGACCTGACAGGTTATTCCGGTGAATGGTGGTGATGATGTACTGTTGTCAGGTTTAAGCGCATTTTTTATCCTATTTAACTGCTCGTTGTTATAGTAACGTTCAGTTGTTATCTGTTTAAATAAATTTCGCATTCATAAAAACATAAACAGCCATATTATGGCAAGTTTTTTTTAGCTTAATTAAAGCATATCTTATAACTGTCGATAATATTAAGAAGGGAAGTGCATTTTTTGCATATATTTGTTTGTTTATTAGCCAAACCAAGCGTTTAGATAATTTTACAATAAACTAAGGAAGTGTGTATGGATATCATGATTCCTTATTTAGGAAGAATAACCAGACTAGAAGTTGAGTCAAAAAGTGCTTTTCATATTGCGGGTGTGCAAAGTGGATCGGCCGCTGAAAAAGTTGAGCTAGAGAATAAAAAAAGGCGTGAGTTACAAAAAAAGAAAAAGCTCAATATGCTTGACGACCAAAATAGTAAAAAAAAGTCTAACGTAGATGATGACGAAAACCCCCATTTAGATACATGGGCTTGATAATACCAATTTTACTAAATACATAAGCAATTAACTAAAAAGGCCCTTGCGGGCCTTTTTACTATGTATTTTGCTTATGCCAATTAGCTTAAACTCTTAAGCAGATAGGCATTACTATTGGTTTTTGCTTTTAAATATATAAAAGCTAAATATAGCGAATACACATACCTGAGCTACAATACCTTGCCATGTCGACTTAATACCAAGCCATGCTATATCAAAGCTCATTGGTAGCGACGCAATACCTATTATATCGGCCTCTTGTAATGCAATAACGGCTTTGCCCATAAGCACAAACGAGAGTGCAAATAATAGGTAAGTGGTAATTGCAAAAAACTTAGCAACCGGTAATTTAATTGAGTACTTAATTAATACCCACGTAATAATAGCCAGTATTGCTACAGCTATCGCAAAACCCGATGCAATAGATGAATATTGAGCAGGCGAGCTTTGCGTTAATAAAGACTGATAAAACAATACGGTTTCGAATACTTCACGGTATACGGCAATAAAAGAAAGCCCCGCTAATCCCCAAAGTGTTCCCGACTCAAGGCGCTTATCTATATTGTCTTTTATATATTTTTGCCATTGTTGCGCACTTGTTTTACTGTGCATCCATACGCCAACATACAGTAAAATTACAGCGGCAAACAATGCACCAGCACCTTCCATAACTTCGCGACTTGCACCACTTATTTCTATTAATGTTTGCGCAGCAGCCCATGTTAAGCCACCGGCAATAAGTGCTGTTACCCAGCCAATATGTACGTATTTAAGCGCATCTTGACGTTTCGTTTTAATAAGCACAGTCATAAGGGCAATAATAACTAAGAGTGCCTCTAAGCCTTCTCGCAGTAATATTATTAAACTCGCTGAAAGTAGGGCGCCATCAGTTAGCTTGGTTTCGTTTAGCATGCTATCTGCTTTAGCGAGTTGCGTTAGTGCGGCATTTACTTTTTCGGCAACGACGACTGTATCTTTTTCGTTTTTGAATGTTTGGCGCAGGTTCATCAGTTGTACTTCGATGTTTTTACGCAGTGTTTCGTCGTAGGCATTTAAGTTGTTTTCAACAAGCTCAAAGCCATCTAAGTATGCGCTAATTGCTAAATCACTTGCTTGTGAGTAATTGCCTTTAGCATGCGCGGCTTGCGCTGCAAGTAACTGCGTGCGAGTAACTGTTATCGGATTTTTGTTAGCACTAAATAATTGCTCTGGATTACCACGAAGCCATTTAACGTAATGTGCTTGTGCTTCACTTTGACCTGCCGATAATTGTGCAGGGTTTAGGTTTACAATCTGCGAAGCGGTAATATTTTGTTCTACATTTTGTGGCTTTTGAACATCCTTAAATGCCAAGCTACCTACATAAAAAGCTAAAGACCATCGTTGTTGTTCATTAAATTGGGTAAAAGCAACCATAGGTGTGTCGTCAATGCCGTTACTTACAGCGTCAAATAACCCCATTAATGAGCGGTTTGTTGCGCGTTCTTCATCGGTAAAGTTGGTAGGTTCTGGCGATAAATTTTTTGCAAGCGGACCGTCGCCTTGACCACTAGGGCCGTGACACATTGAGCAGTTAGTAGCAAAAAGCGCTTTAGTTTGCTCAACCGGAAGCAGCGATGTAGGTAACGATAGTTGTGGCATAAATGTAAGCAGCGACTCACGAAGCGCTGAGCTTGCTGCACGTACATCGGCAACACTCGCTTTATTGGCAATCGCTGTATGCAGTGTTTTAGCTTGTGCCTTTACTGTATCAAACTCATTTGTTTGGCTTGAAAGCTGTCCAGCTTGCTCAATAATGACGTGCGAAAATTCAGTCATTTCTTGATATTCGTCGGGGTCTAGTATTTCACCATTTCCAACAGCTGCCACGTAATCTACACCTACATACTCTGCAAGCTGTGCAATTTGTTTTATTTTTGTTTGCTCATTAGGTGAGGCCGACACATTAAAGCTTGCCATAGCCATTATAAAAAGCACAAAAAAACAATGAAATTGTCGTTTGCCCAGAGATACCAAATTAAAAAACACGTGAGAATTATTTTTGGACATTGAAAAGCCCTACAGAGGAAAAGCCAAAATTATAATTGTTTTCATTTGCATTTCAAGCGGATTAATTTAAACAAAGAAGATAAATAAAAAGGATAACAATTTATAGAACTTTAAAGTGTTTTTGTAACACGTGAGTAACAGTAACCAAGTGATTTATATAATAACTTGGTTACTGAGTTGATTGCTCACAAAGCATTTATTACTTTGCTTGCTCAGCTGATTTAATACTGCTTTGAATAAGCGGTGAAATAGTTAAGCCTTGTACAATAATAGAAAATATAACCACAACGTAGGTAACAATCACGATTAGGTTATGTAGGTCAGAGCCACCTACAAAAACTTGCTCGCGTGGAATTGCTGCCGCCATTGCCAGTGCAAGACCACCGCGTAGCCCACCCCAGGTTAAAATTTTAACACTGTGTTTATCGTAACTTCTAAAGCGTTTAAAGATGACAAAGGGTGCGCCTACGCTAATAAAGCGTGCTAGTAATACTGCAGGTACCATTAGTAAGCCTAAGCCAATTTCACCAAGCGTGATTGGCATCGTCACTATTAGCATACCTATTATTAAAAACAGTAGGGCATTTAAAAAGCTATCGGTTGCATGCCAAAAATCTTTTACGTAACGAGTGTCTTCAGGCCCCGTGCGCTCAGTTGCTTTAGTACGAGTAATGTTACCCATTAATATGCCGCTTGTTACCATGGCAAGTGCGCCTGATATTTCCCAAATATTTGCAGCAGCAAAACCTGCGGTAGGAATAGTTAAGGTTATCAATAAGCGAATGTTTACATCGCGGCTGTTAATAATTAAAAAGTGGCCAACCAAAGCGATAACCAAACCAAACGCAATGCCGCCTAGGGCGTCTACAAAAAAGAGTTCTGCTATATCGCCAAATTGTGCATCGGTGCCATAAAAAGCAACCGAAAAAATGGTCGTAAATATTACTAAACCAATACCGTCGTTAAATAGCGACTCACCTTCTACTTGAACTGAGATTCCTTCTGGCGCTCGCATTTGTTTAATAATTGCAAGTACGGCAATAGGGTCGGTTGGGCTAATAAGCGCGCCAAATAATAAACAGTATATAAACGGTACATCAAAGCCAAATAAGGCAAATAGATAAAAACTTAAATAACCGACTATAAAAGTGGAAGCAATAGTAGAAAATAGCACTAGTGCGGTTATTTCCCAGCGCTGTTTTCGAAGCGCCATAAGGTTAATTTCCAATGCGCCAGCATAAAGTAAAAATCCGAGCATACCTTTGAGTAATAACTCGTTAAAGTTAATACTGGAAACAATTTGGGTCATGGCTAACGCATTTTGATCGCCTAATAATTTAACGGCAATAATCAATAATAAAGAAATAACAACTGAGCCTGTAGTAATGGCAATTGTAGTTTGCATTTTGAGGATATATTGGTTTGCAAAAGCAATAAAAATTGCAATGGCAGAGAGAAAACAAATGAGATACCAAGCATTCATTGGCTAACCTTACTATTTTTTAACGACAAACGAAAAAGGGGAGTATAAACGCGGCATATGTTACTCCTGTGCTTTATCTGTGTCACAGTCTTTATGGTTTGATTAGCTATATTTATTATGTCCTGTAGGACATTTAGTTAATTTATAATTTCTATTGTTACGTTTTGTAATGCACTTTTTAATACTAGGTTACTTGGTGCAGGTAGTTGACTAAACCAATATAAAACATTGCTCTAAATAGTCCTTTTCTATTGTTGAAAGCGCGCCTTCTAATACGTACTTAAATGTTTTTAACTGCGTTAATTACCACTCTCAGTTAATCAAAAAATAAAACTATATTTTTTGTTTTTACAAGCCATTTTTTAAACTTCTTCAATTTTTTCTAATCCTTTTTTAAATACTGGCTAATGTAATTTTAAGTAAATATATGTTTACAAAATGTAAAATAGAGGTTTTGATTACTTGTCACTAAATCAGTAACTCACTGTAATAGAATAGTTTAAATTTTAAACTAATACTTTACGTGTAAATTAAATGTTTAATTTTAAATCTTCAATTTGTAACATATGCTTGATCCTTAATCGGGTACAGATGGTTCCGGTTAATACAATTCCACTACAAACTAAATATTTTAACGGAGCGTAAACGTGAATTTATCAAAAATCACATTAGCAACTTTTGCTGCTTTAACTTTTGTTCAAGCAACAGATGCAGTAGCTGCGAATAAGAAATACCTAAATCAACAACAGGCTATAAATACTATGGTGCAATCAAACTCTGCATCAATATTATCTACAAGTCCTCAAGAATTGATTGGGTTGAGTGTAAGGAACGAATTAGTTGTATTAAAAGAGTTTACAAGCAATAACGGGGAGGTGACTCGCCGGTATCAACAAACCTACCAGGGGTTACCCGTGATAGGGGATACACTAAGCTTAACATTTAAAAACGGCATGCTAAAAAAAGCGCACGGCGCGGCAGTGTATGACATTGAAGGTGATATAAGCGATGTTAGTGCTAAATTATCAGCTAAACAGGCGATGCTCCAAAGCCAAAATGTGGGTATTGCAGCAAAAACAATTGGCTTAAAAAAACATAATGAAAAATCAAGATTGGCTATTTGGGTCGATCAGCAAAGGAAAGCGCACTTGGTTTATGAGGTGTCGTATGTCACCTATGGTAAATCGCCTTCTAGACCCTATCAGATTATTGATGCTAACTCTGGCGAAGTGCTACTTAGCTTTGACAATCTTCAGCATGCAGATGCTACAGGTCCAGGTGGAAATTTAAAAACAGGAAAATACATATATGGTACTGACTTTGATAGTTTAGATGTTACCCAGTCAGGCAATAACTGTACGATGAACAACACAAACGTGCGCACCATAAACCTCAACGGTGGTACTAGTGGTACGTCTGCATATTCTTTTACTTGTCCTGAAAATACATTTAAAGAAATAAATGGTGCTTATTCTCCTCTCAATGATGCGCATTATTTTGGAAATGTAATTTTTAATATGTATAACGATTGGATCGGTACGCCACCACTTACGTTTCAATTAAAAATGCGAGTTCACTACAGTAGTAACTATGAAAATGCATTTTGGGATGGCAGCGCCATGACCTTTGGTGATGGCCAAAATACGTTTTATCCGCTTGTTAGTCTAGACGTGTCTGCTCATGAGGTAAGCCATGGATTTACTGAACAAAACTCTGGCTTAGTGTACAGCGGAAAATCAGGCGGTTTAAATGAAGCCTTTTCTGATATGGCGGGTGAAGCGGCCGAATTTTATATGAAAGGCACTAATGATTGGCTTGTCGGCCAAGACATATTTAAAGGCAATGGTGCGCTTCGCTACATGAATAATCCAACGCAAGATGGTAATTCAATAGATAACCAATCAAGTTATTATTCTGGGATGGATGTGCACCATAGCTCTGGTGTATTTAATAAAGCTTTTTATAATTTGGCTACCACACCCGGTTGGGATACAAAAAAAGCATTTATTGTAATGACTAGAGCTAATCAGCTTTATTGGAGCGCAAGTACAAATTGGGATTTAGCCGGTAATGGCGTAATGGATGCAGCTTGTGATTTAAACTATGACCCAAGTGATGTACAAGCAGCGCTAAGTGCTGTGGGAGTAAACTCTAATTTAAGTTCAGGTAGCACGTGTAGCTCAACACCTCCTCCAACTAACGATGAAGCTTTAACTAATGGCGTAACTCGTACTGGTATAAGTGGCTCAGCTAAAGAGCAGTTGTTTTTTACGCTAGAGGTTCCTGCTGGAGCAAGTAATTTAGTGTTTAATACAAATGGTGGATCAGGCGATGCAGATTTATACGTACGATTTGGAAGCAAACCGACACTTAGCACTTATGATTGCAACAGTACAACTTCTACAAGTACTGAAAGCTGCTCTATAGGTAGTGCTCAAGCGGGTAAATACTACGTTATGGTAGAGGCATGGAATGCTATTTCAGGCGTTTCATTAACAGGTAGTTATGACGGGTCTACTGGCGGAGGTGTTTCGCCAATTAACCGTACAGAAAGCAATGTGAGTGTTGCTTCAGGTGGTTGGACACGCTTTACGCAAAATTTAGATGAAGGGTATTCTTCACTCGATATTTCAATGGCCGGTGGTTCTGGTGATGCTGATTTATATGTAAATTTTGGTTCAGAATCTAGTACTAGCTCTTATGAGTGCCGCCCATATAAAAATGGAAACGTTGAAACGTGTACGATAGAAAATCCTCAAGCAGGTACATGGTATATAGACTTACAAGGTTATAGCGCGGCAAGCGGTATAACATTAAGTATTTCAGCCAATTAAGTTAATTTCTAGGGAGCATTCGCTCCCTTTTTTATTTTTCAAAACTCCCTCGTCTCAAATGCATTACTCGACTTAAAAGGTATCAATTAATGAAACACGCGATAAAAATTATGCTATTTAGTGCTAGTACTTTATTACTTACCCAACCCTCATACGCACAAGATACTGAAAGTGTTTGGGTAACGATAGATCCCGTTGCAGCCAAACATTATAAACAGGTTCAAAACTCGCTTAAACCAAATGATGAATTATTGAGTATACAAGATACAACATTACAAACAGTGAATTTGTTAAAAATAAGGCCTGCAAATATTGCTCATTTAAGTGAGTTTATGCATGATAATTATCATCGCTGTGGAGGGTTTGTTGCTCATGATTCGTTAATCGAGGCTAATGAATACACTCAGCAGTTAGCTGCCGTTCAAAATCAAAATCTAAGTGCGTTAGCTGCTACATATAGCATTAACAATCCGCAAACAACTCAGCAATTAATAAATAGTATTAGTCCAAATAATTTGACGAACACAGTTAATTCGATGAGTAGCTTTTATAATCGCTATTACACGGCTCAGACTGGGGTAGATGCCTCACAATGGCTAAAAGATTACTGGCAACAGTTAGCAGCTACACGTAATGATATAAACGTTGATTACTTTACTCATAGCTGGGCGCAGTCGTCGGTCATTGTTACTATTGCAGGAGATGAAGAGGCTGATGAAATTGTCATTATTGGTGGGCATTTAGACTCAATTAATCAATCAAATCCAAGCAACGGTCGCTCACCAGGGGCTGATGATAATGCATCGGGGATTGCTGTATTATCTGAAGTGTTAAGATCGATTGTTGAAAATGATTATAAACCGCAAAAAACAATTCATATAATGGCTTTTGCTGCAGAGGAAGTTGGTTTAAGAGGTTCAAAAGATATTGCTTCATCTTATAAATCACAAGGAAAAAATGTGATCGGCATGGTGCAATTTGATATGACTGGAAACAATGGCAGTAGCGAAGATATTGTAATGATGACTGATTACACTACAAATGCTCAAAACCAATTTTTAGGTCAGTTAATTGATACCTACTTATCTAGCATTACCTATGGTTTTGACCAATGTGGGTATGGGTGTTCTGATCATGCATCATGGTATCAACAAGGCTTTGCAGCATCAATGCCATTTGAATCTAGGATGGCTGATATTAATCCGTTAATTCATACACAGAATGACGCTAATTTTGATGCTGACCACGCTAGTAAATTTGCAAAACTTGCTGTGAGTTATTTAGCTGAAATGGCAAAAAATGCTGGTGATATAGTGCCACCAGCTAATAATGAGTTACAAAATGGTGTTGCAGTTTCTGGCCTTGCAGGTGATGCGAAAGCGCAGCTTATCCATACGCTACAGGTACCTAATAATGCAAGTAACTTAAACTTTACTACCTCAGGGGGCAGTGGTGATGCAGACCTATATGTTAAATTTAATACAGCGCCTACATTAGAAAATTTTGATTGTAAAAGTACAACATCATCGAGCAATGAACGTTGTGATATTGCGAGTGCCCAAAACGGTATTTATTACGTTATGGTAGAAGCATGGAACGCTATTGCTAATGTTTCTCTTATTGCCAATTATAATGAAACAACAGCGATTGAACCTATTAATCGAACAGAAACTGATATTAGTGTTGCTACGGGAGATTGGGGGCGGTTTACACAAGACTTAGAAGCAGGGTATTCCTCTTTAAATATAACTATGGCTGGTGGCTCAGGCGATGCCGATTTATATGTGAATTTTGCCAGTCAATCAACTGAATCTGTATATCAATGTCGACCGTATAAAAATGGTAATGCTGAAACGTGTAGTATTACCAACCCACAAGCGGGCAAGTGGTATATTGACTTAAAGGGGTACAGCGCAGCTAGTGGAATAACCTTAACTATAAATGCGCAATAATAACTAATGGGAGCTCTGCTCCCTTATTTATATACTCAAACCGATTACTTAATTACTTGCCCTTGATGTTTAGCTTACGTAAAATCCCGCTATTATTTATTGTAAAGTGATTGGTATTATCAAACAGCTGTTTAGTGCAACCGGGCCTTTAGCGTTATCTTTAGATGGGTATACGCCTCGCCAACCACAAATTGATATGGCAGTAGCTGTTGCGGATGCATTAAAAAACAGTTCGCAATTAGTTGTTGAAGCAGGCACGGGTACGGGTAAAACATTTGCATATTTAGCCCCTGCACTTAAGTCAAAAGGGCGCACGATAATATCAACAGGTTCTAAAGCTCTACAAGAGCAGCTTTATCACCGCGATTTACCGCAACTAGTTAAAGCTTTAAGTGCTTCAAAAAAAACCGCCTTATTAAAAGGGCGCGCCAATTACCTATGCACCTACCGACTTAATCAACATGTTGCACATGTACCTACTGACGACTCCGACGTAATGCATCAACTAGCTATGGTAGCTAAGTTTGCAAGCGAAACACAATCGGGCGATTTGGCCGATTGTATAGGTATAGAAGATGATGCCAAAGTACTGCCTTATGTAAATTCAACAGCCGATAATTGTTTAGGTAAAGAGTGTCCAGATTTTCAAAGCTGTTATATACGCAAAGCACGTTTAACTGCGGCCGATGCCGATGTGGTTGTTATTAATCACCATTTGTTTTTTGCTGATATGGCTGTAAAAGAAAGTGGCTTTGCTGAACTTATGCCAAAAGCAGATGCTTACATATTTGATGAAGCCCATCAGTTAAGCGAAATTGCTAGTGATTACTTTGGTGAAAGTGTAAGCACTAAAAAGTTGGTAGATTTAATTAATGATTTACGTGCTATTTATAGAGCTGAAATTCCCGATATGCTGCAACTTGGTAAAAGCTTAAACAAGCTTGAGACAAGCGTTGCTGATTTACGATTACAATTTGGTGTTGATGGCAGTCGTGGCGATTGGCGAGAAAAACTAAGCGATAAACAAATTTGCGCGGCGCTCCATCGTGTGATCAGTGATTTAGATTTTGTTTACCAAGTACTTAAACTTTGCCTAGATAGAAGCGACAAAATTGAGCATCCATTTGAACGTGTACTTGCGTTTAAAGGGCAGTTAGAGCGGGTTTTTGATACAGCCCAAACCGGCTTTAGTTATTGGTATGAAACAACGCGCCGTTATTTAACAATTAATATAACGCCATTGAATGTATCAGCTAAGTTTGCTCAAATGATGCAAGACACGGGCGCAGGATTTGTATTCACTTCTGCCACACTTTCGGTTGATAACAAACTAGAGCATTTTAATGCAAGCCTAGGTTTAAAGCCAAAACAAAGCATGATGGTAGATAGCCCATTTGACTACCCTAATCAGGCGCTGCTGTGTTTACCTCGCTACTTACCCGAATCGCATGCTGATAATATGCCACATGCAATTGTAAAACTAACGCTTGAGCTTATAAAATCAGCACAAGGGCGTTGTTTTGTGTTATTTACTAGCTATCGAATGATGCACTTAGTGGCCGAAGGGCTAACTACACAAATAGACTACCCAGTTTATATGCAAGGGCAAATGTCTAAGCGTATAATTTTAGAGAAATTTACTCGCCATGGTAATGCGGTGTTACTCGGCACGGCTTCTTTTTGGGAAGGCGTTGATGTACGCGGCAGTACATTAAGTTGTGTTATTATAGACAAATTGCCATTTGCAGCCCCTGACGATCCATTGCTACAAGCTAAAATGCAAGATTGCCAAATGCAGGGAAAAGACCCTTTTTCTCACATACAATTACCGCAGGCTGTTATTGCGCTAAAGCAAGGTGTAGGGCGTTTAATTCGAGATAGTAAAGACAAAGGCGTACTTGTAATATGCGATAATCGCTTAGTGACACGCCAATATGGCCAAGTATTTTTAAAAAGCTTACCACCTATGCGCCGCACGCGAAGCTTAGAAGATGCCAATACATTTTTAAAACAAATTAATTAGAGTACTAAAATGATCAAAAGTAATATCCTTGCCCTTGATGCTTCAACTGAAGCACTTTCAATTGTTTTACATTACCAGGGCCAAACGTTTCATCATTTTGAAGAGTGTCCGCAGCAGCATAGCCAAAAAATACTTCCACTTGTGGATGAACTTTTAACTAAAGCAAACTGTAAATTAAAAGATTTAGACGTAATTGGTTTTGGCCAGGGGCCAGGTAGTTTCACCGGTGTACGTATTAGTGTTGCTATAGCGCAAGGTTTAGCGTATTCAACTAATTTGCCGCTTGTTGGTGTGTCTACACTGGCTACTATGGCTCAACAAACGTTTGAACAAAACGGCAGCCTGAGTGTTTATCCAAGTATAGATGCGCGTATGGGGGAGATATACTTTGCACATTACCAAGCGCAAAATAATCTAATGCTTTTAGTTAACCAAGAATGCGTTATAAAACCTGATTTACTAAACAATAAGTATATAACAACCACTGAGCCATCTGTAGCAGTGGGCACAGGTTTTAAAACCTATCCTGATGCGCTTAATGACTTTGAAAACGTGACAATTAATACTGATATTACATTGCCTGATGCACGTTATATGTTAGCGCATGTTGAAGCCGCGTTTTTAGCGGGTGACGTTGTAAAAGCGAGTGACGCTCAACCTAAATATGTGCGCGATACGGTAACGTGGAAAAAGCTACCAGGACGTGAGTAATCATATTATTTGCAAATTGGTTGTTTTTAAATCATAATTTTATGCAATATTAAGGTTGGAGACGCGTAATGACGCTGCCTATTGGTTCAGGTTTTTTTACCGGAGATATTCCGGGTAGGGTTAGCTCTACTAAAGTTGTTACTAATAAACCACAGAGTTTATTAGACCGACCGGCTGCTCAAAAAACGAATCCCGATTATGTAAAAAGCAGTGTCGAGGGTGTTGAACTGGCTAATCAGCTGTTTAAAAGTAGTGCTAAAAGTAATGAATACAGCCAAACAATTTACGACCAACCGACAGCTCAAGTAAGCAAAGCGATTTCTACTTATACTGAATTTGCTAATTTAGAACGCAGAGCAGAAGTACAAAATTTAATAGGCGTTGATATATACGCTTAAAGCTTAATTGAGCGTTTTAGATAAATACAGCTATAAAATTTAATAAAAAGCCCGAACATGTGTTCGGGCTTTTTGTGTTCAAAACGAGGTGAAATTTACTGCTCAATAAAGCCAATCAGCTTATCTGCAATATCAGTATTATTTTGTGAGCCGATAAATTGCTCACTGCCTTTGCCATAGGCAAATACTTGAACGTCTACAGCGGTGTGTCCGCCAGTTGTCCAGCCAGTAAAGCTTGCATCACTAATAATACTTTTAACAGCTAAATTAAGCGCTTTTTCGCCCATTTTTTTAGCTTGCTCAAGTTTGATTTGGTTTTCAGTTGTAAATTCAATATTGGTGTTAGCAGTCCATACTGGTTTTAAGTCTTTAGACTCCATAAGTTTGTCTGTTAACTTACTAGCCGTTGCCTTAACACCTTTAATTACGTCTGTTTCCCATTTAAATTGGCCGTGCGAACCAATAGTTAAGCCGCCCGTTGAGTGATCGGCTGTAACTACAAGTATAGTGTCTTTATTTTTATCAACGTACGCTTTTGCTTTTTCGATTGATTTAGCAAAGTCGTCCATTTCAGCCATCGCACACGCTATATCGTTAGAGTGACCACACCAATCAATTTGGCTGCCCTCAATCATCACAAAAAAGCCTTCTTCATTCTGGTTATCTAGTAAACCAAGCGCTTTAGATGTTAACTGAGTAAGGCGAGTTGGGTTAATATCAAGGGCAAATGGCAAGCCTTTGCTTGCATACAAACCTATGGCAGGTATTTGTGTAATTTGTCCCAGATTATTAATATCGTCACCGTATTGGTAACCTGCCGCTTTAAATTCTTCAACTAAATTACGGTCGTCACGAATAAAATATTTAGTACCGCCACCTAGCATTAAATCAACAGGTAATTTACCAGCAATCTTATTATCAATATAATCGTTGGCAATATCATCGTAGTTGTAACGAGATTCATTGTGAGCTGTAAAGCTAGCAGGTGTTGCATGGTTTATTTGTGAAGTTGCTACAAGCGCTGTTGTCATACCGCGCTCTTTTGCCATTTCAAGCATGGTTTTAACTGGCTTTTTATCTGTATCTACAGCAACTGCACCATTATAACTTTTATGGCCGCTACTAAGCGCTGTAGCACCTGCTGCGCTGTCTGTCACATAAGTATGGTCATCAGGGTAGGTACGAGCCATACCCTTTAAAATAGTGTCAAAAACCGTGCCTTCTACTTCTTTTGTTGCAGGGTCATCTTTAAAATAGCGATAAGCCGTGGTGTAAGCCGGACCCATGCCGTCACCAATCATATAAATTACATTTTTAGGTGCTGATTCTGCGTAAGCACCAGAAGCGGTGCATAAAAGTGCCAATAAGCTGATCTGTTTTTTCATGGTTGTACCTTATGAGTGTACCTTATTTAATAGCCGCTGATATTGTATACAGATAGGATGATAAATAAATGAATATCTGAGATATTTATAATTTATACTTTGATTTTATATACATAAAATTATAGTTAACGCTGTTAGTTCTATTTATTTAAATTATACTAGTTATAAGTTAAGTATATACAATGCCGCCACTTTTAAATTGTTCAAAATACATACAGAGTAAGCTTATTAAAAACGGTTAGTTTGTTGTTTTTAGTTTAAGTTATTAATAATGTTATGTTTAATTATTATGCTTTGCTTCTTTTTTCATCACGAAGATAATTAAATCGTGAATTTGGCACCATTTTCTAAGTTAGTGGTCTGACAACTTGTATGCTATAAATAATGATGCTCTAAATTAATAAAGGACTTACCGTGCAGCCATTTAATATTGAAACCAATAATTTAAATATCCATGGCTTAAAAGTAGGTTCAGGGAACGAAATAGTAATAGCATTGCATGGGTGGTTAGACAACTGCCATAGCTTTATGCCAATGTTAAACAACGTTAACCCAAAGCATACGTGGTACTGTATTGACTTTGTCGGGCACGGTTTATCATCTTGGCGAAGTGATGATGCACACTATTATTTTGTTGATTATATTGATGATGTGTACCAACTTATAAATGCCCTTGGTGTTAAAAAAGTACATTTAGTTGGGCATTCGATGGGAGCCATGGTTGCAGGACTTTTTGCTAGCTGCTTTAGCGATTATGTAGAGTCTGTTACCTTTATTGAGGGAATTGGTTGCGTTACAACCCCTAGTGAAGGTGTGTGTGAACAGTTACAAAGTGCAGTACTAAATAGAGCGCGTTTAAAAAATAAAAAGTCGAGAATTTATAAGTCGAAAGAACTTATTTATGAAGCTCGTGCTCAAACAACCGATTTGAATAGCGAGCTTATTAAGCTCTTAATGCAACGAAATATTAAACAGGTTTCAGATGGTTTTGCGCTAACAACAGATCCAAAGCTCAAAAATCACTCAGGTTTTAGGTTTGATGAAGCGCAATGTATTGGTGCAATAAAAGATTTAATTGCACCATGTCAATTAATTTTAGGTAACGAAGGTTATTCGTTTGTAAAACAAAATTTGGCAAAGTATATTAGTTATTACAATAGCTTGAAGGTCATTAATGTAGATGGTGGGCATCATTGCCACATGCAAAGCAGTGAACACTGTTTTGAGCATATTCAAGACTTTATGCTGCAAAATGGTGCATGTTAATTGTAAGTTTACGTAAAATGTGGGATTATTCCTCCATTAGAGTATTTGCTCAATTGTTAAAGCGCCTTACTTAGATTAAGGTTAATAAAAATATAATTATAAACAGGGGCTAAGAGTGGAAAAAATCTGGCTTAAGCGCTACCCAGAGGGTATGCCTGAAACAATCGATCCTGAGCATTACAACTCGTTACTCGAAGTGTTCGAAAAAAGTTTTACTGACTACACCGATTTACCTGCATTTACTAATATGGGTAAAACGCTGTCTTATAGCGAAATAGATACAGCAACAAAAAAAGTTGCTTCCTACATTCAAAATGATTTAGGTCTTAAAAAAGGCGACAAAGTTGCCGTAATGATGCCTAATTTACTACAAACACCAGTAACCATTTTAGGTATTTTACGTGCAGGTTGTGTGGTTGTAAATGTTAACCCACTTTACACTGTGCGTGAATTAGAGCATCAGCTAAAGGATTCTGACACTACCGCTATTTTCATTTTAGCAAACTTTGCTGACACACTTGAAAAGTCGCTTGCACACACTGATGTTAAACACATTGTAGTAACGCAAGTAGGCGACATGGTTGGTGGGTTTAAAAAGCTCATAGTTAACTTTGTTGTGAAGCACATTAAAAAAATGGTGCCAAAGTTCAACTTACCAAACACAATTAACTTTTCAGACGTTTTAGCTGCAGACGAAACTAAATATACACGTCCTGAAATGAGCTTGTCAGATCTTGCTTTTTTACAGTACACCGGTGGTACAACAGGTGTATCAAAAGGGGCAATGCTGAGCCATGGCAATATGGTTGGTAACCTTGAGCAAGTTTCAGGCTGTTTAGACAAAGTGTTAAATCGTGGTACAGAAGTTGTTGTTACCGCTTTACCGCTTTATCATATATTTGCTTTAACAGCTAACTGCCTGACGTTTATGAAGTACGGTGGTTTAAATATATTAATCACAAATCCACGAGATATGCCTGGGTTCGTTAAAGAGCTGGGTCAGCATAAATTCACTGCTATTACTGGTGTTAATACGTTATTTAATGGTTTATTAAACACACCAGGTTTTGCTGAGCTTGATTTCAGTCATTTAAAAATGTCACTTGGTGGCGGTATGGCCGTGCAACGTCCTGTTGCTGAAAAATGGCAAAAAGTGACTGGCTCAAAATTAATGGAAGGCTATGGCCTTACAGAATGTTCTCCATTAGTAACTATTAGTCCTTATGATTTAGAAGCATATAATGGCTCTATTGGTTTGCCTGCGCCTAATACTGAGATTAAGCTAATACTTGATAACGGTGAAGAAGCCGCTAAAGGTGAACCAGGTGAAATGTGTGTGAAAGGCCCGCAGGTTATGGTGGGCTATTACAAGCGACCAGATGCAACAGCTGAATGTTTAAAAGATGGCTGGTTTGCAACAGGTGATATTGCAACTTATGACGATGAAGGTTTCTTCTTTATTGTAGATCGCAAAAAAGACATGATCATTGTATCTGGCTTTAATGTTTTCCCTAATGAGATAGAAGAGGTAGTGGCTATGCACGAAGGTGTGCTTGAAGTTGCTGCTATTGGTATTCCTCACGATGTAAGTGGCGAACAAGTTAAAGTTTTTGTTGTTAAAAAAGACCCTTCTTTAACTGAAAAAGATATAATAAGTCACTGTCGTGATAATTTAACTAATTACAAGGTCCCAAAACTGGTAGAGTTTAGGGATGAGTTACCTAAAACTAACGTAGGTAAAATACTCCGAAGAGCCTTGAAAGATTAGCAACCTATAAAAAAGCCGACATATGTCGGCTTTTTTATTGTAGGAGATTAAGTGCAATACCAATTGATCGAAACCCAAAATCAACTGAACACTTTTGTTGAACAAATAAAAAATAAGCCTATTTTAGCTATTGATACTGAGTTTATGCGTCGTCGCACTTTGTATCCAGAAGTTGCACTTATCCAAGTTTTTGATGGTGAGCATTTAGCGCTTATCGATCCGTTAGCTGAGCTCTCATTATTCGATTTTTGGGAAATACTAAAAGATCCTAGTGTTTTAAAAGTACTGCATTCTCCTTCAGAAGATATTGAGGTTTTTCAAAAATACGCAGGCTTTGTTCCATCCCCACTTTTTGATACACAATTTGCGTTGCAGTTACTTGGGGAAGGTAACTGTATGGGCTTTGCCCTTATGGTAAAAGAGTTGCAAGGTATTGAAATAGATAAAAGTGAGTCACGCACTAACTGGCTGCAACGTCCGTTAACTAAAAAACAGTTAGATTATGCTGCTGCAGATACTTTTTACTTATTGCCGTGTTTCGAGCTGATTATAGAGCGTATTAATGCCGCTGGGTTCTTTGACATTGTAATAAACGAGAGTGAGCTGATAGCTAAAAAACGTGCGTTTCAAACACCAGACGAGCTTTTATATAAAAATATTAAAAATGCATGGCAACTCAAACCGCACGAACTTGCGGTTTTAAAAGAACTTGCTGTATGGCGCAGAAACAAAGCCATTAAGAAAAATTTAGCGCTAAATTTTGTGTTAAAAGAACATAACATGACTGAAATTGCCAAACGTGGTCCTTCAAGTTTAAATGCTCTACGTCAAATTCCAGGAGTTGAAGCTATTGAAGTTAATCGCTCTGGTGTAGATATAATCAAGTGTATTGAAGTTGCCAAAGCAGTACCAGATGCTGAGCATCCTGAAGTACTTAAGCGCTTAATTGATTTTCCTACTTATAAAAAAGTAGCCAAAGATATTAAACAAAAGATCACTAAAGTCGCTAAAGAGCACAACATACCAGAAGACGTTATGGCCTCTAAAAAGCAAATTAATCAATTGATTAGTTGGAATTGGAAGTTAACGTCAAAACAAAAAGAAAGCCATATTAAGCCTGATTTATTAAGCTCTTGGCGATATACCTACGTTAAAGACGCTCTAAAAGAGTGGGATACTTAAGACTAGATATTTTTTTTACTGTGTAATACTTATACCAAACCGCAATAATACTTAATCATTTTGCGGCGCTAAACGTGTCGTTACCTGTGTTAAAAAAATCTCATTTAGAACAACTAAATAGTGATTTTTTTGCCTAGCTATCAACACGTTTTTCCATCCTCAAAATAGATCACTTAATTAAGCGAATTGGTATTATCTATAATTTTTGTGTTACATAGTAGAAAAGTTTTAGTTGCATGCAAGGGATTAAAACGTAGATATTTAGAAAGTTATTAAAAAGTAAATGAAAATAAAGAGGGCGCTTATAAAGCGCCCTTTCTTCAATTACTTCTTTTCTTCATCAGGTAGTGTAACGTTTAGCTCAAGTACGGCTAAATCGTCTTCGTTTTGATCAAACTGAACCTGAACTGCATCGGTACTTACGTTCACGTATTTACGGATCACATCTAAAATATCTTGTTTTAATTGTGGTAAGTAATCCGGCGTTCCTCGCTGAGAACGCTCGTGCGCGACAATGATCTGCAATCGCTCTTTTGCTAGTGACGCACTGTTTTTCTTTTCTGAGCGGAAGTAGTCAAGTAAAGACACGTTAACCTCCAAAAATCCGTTTAAATAAGCCTTTTTTCTCAACGTCTAAGAAGCGAAAATCGACGGTTTCACCTAGTAAGCGGTTAATTGCATCAGAATAAGCTTGGCCTGCATCAGATTCTGTATCCAATATAACAGGTTGGCCTGAGTTTGAAGCACTTAATACCGCTTGCGATTCAGGAATAACCCCTAATAATGGGATTGACAGAATATCTTGCACATCTTCTACCGATAGCATTTCACCTTTTTCAACACGACCAGGGTTATAGCGTGTTAATAGTAAGTGTTCTTTAATATTTTCTAGGCCTTCTTCAGCACGTTTTGATTTGCTGTGTAAAATACCTAAAATACGATCTGAATCTCGAACTGACGACACCTCTGGGTTTGTTGTAACAATTGCTTCATCAGCAAAGTACATCGCCATCATAGCGCCAGCTTCAATACCTGCTGGTGAATCACATACTATGTAATCAAAGTCTTCTTTTAGTTCATTTAGTACGCGTTCAACACCTTCACGTGTTAAAGCATCTTTATCACGAGTTTGTGAAGCAGGTAGTAAAAATAATTTATCTACACGTTTATCTTTAATAAGCGCTTGGTTAAGGTTTGCCTCACCATTAATTACATTTACAAAGTCATAAACAACGCGGCGTTCACAACCCATAATTAAATCTAAGTTACGTAAACCAATATCAAAGTCGATAATAACTGTTTTATAGCCTTTTAACGCTAAGCCTGTGCCAATTGCAGCACTTGATGTTGTTTTACCAACACCGCCTTTACCTGAGGTAACGACAATTACTTTTGCCATGAGATTTATCCTTTAACCAAAGCTGAAATTTCTAATGATTCGTCTTTTTGTTGTATTTGCACTGCATTTCCCCAATGTTCACCTTGTAGCGAATCACTGATCCAGTAATTACCATCTATTGAAACCAGCTCGGCTTCAAGTTTTTGGCAAAAAATGTGTGCTTCTTTAAAACCTTTTGCGCCTGCAATAGCGCGACCGCGTAGCGTGCCATAAATATGCACATTCCCATCGGCAATGACTTCCGCACCATGACTAACTGCGCCAAGTACTATCAAATCTCTATCTTTTGCATAAACTTGTTGTCCAGAGCGAACTGTACCGCTGATAATTTGCGCTGGTAAATGCACCGTTTTTTCTACAATCGATGTATTGGGCTCTTGTTTAACAGGTTCGCTCTTAACGTCTTGTGAATAATTTAAAACAGATAAGCCAGCAGCCTTTGCTTGAGTATGTTGCTCATCTGAGCCATTACACACACCAACTGGATTAAAACTCATTCGCTCGATTAATGATTTTAAGTGAACAAAATCAAGTGAACTGTTTTTAATTTCAATTAAATTAACGACAATAGGCGCACCCTCAAAAAACTTAGGGGCCTGGGCTATTTTTACATACAGTTGTTCTGCTAAAAGGTTTATATCAGTACTATAAAGATGCAAAACTGATAACGTAAAAAGATTCCCTTTTAACTCAAAAATTTGGTCCGACATACACGCTCAATTGATTTGTCTGATTAGAAATTAATTTTAGATAAACGTAGGCTGAATAGGGCCTTTATTGAAATTTCTAATCTAATTTTTCTAACTTATTATTACTCTCATGTTATAGTGTGCGGCATTGTTAAGCAAGAATTTATAGGGCCATAATGCTCACTGCAGTATATAAAAGTAAGAAAAAAGCGGATACGTTCTTATTTGTTGAAAAAAGAGATGATTTTAGCAAAGTTCCGGAACCTTTGATGACTATGTTTGGTCAACCTGTTTATGTGATGATCATCAATTTAGCAAAACGTGAGCATTTAGGTGGGGCAGATTTAGAAACTGTAAAAGCAGCGTTATCAAATCCTGATAAAGGCTACTACTTACAAATTCCACCACCTGAGCAAAATTTGCTAAGCCAATTACGAAAAGACAATGGAGTTGATAGTGATTAAAAAACTTATCGTTATATTATGTGGTGTATGTTTAAGCTCACCTGTTATGGCAAAAACTCAGGCTGAATTTCAAGATTATTTAGCGAATTTAAAGCAAGAAGCTATCGCAAAAGGTTATGAAGCCAAACTTATTGACGATGCGTTTGCAACAGCAACGTATAAAGAAAAAGTGGTTTCGGCTGACAAAAACCAGCCAGAAGTAAAAGAAACCCTTGAAACGTATTTACCAAAACGTGTACCACAATGGAAAATTGACCGCGCACGTAAGCTTTACGCAGAAAACAAAGAGGTACTTGAAAAAGTAGCGAAAGAGTTTGGCGTACAAGCACGCTTTATAGTCGCGCTTTGGGGGCTTGAAAGTAACTTTGGTACAATTCAAGGCGGTCATAACGTTATTTCATCATTAGTGACACTTGCTTTTGATGGACGCCGAGAAGCACTTTATAAGCGCCAACTTTGGGCTGCACTGGATATTTTAAAGTCGGGCCACATAACGCTTGATAAATTTAAAGGCTCTTGGGCAGGCGCAATGGGGCAAACGCAATTTATGCCTACCTCTTTTAATGCTTACGCGGTTGATTACAATAACGATGGCCGTAAAGATATTTGGACTACAAAAGAAGATGCTTTTGCCTCAATTGCTAATTATCTAAAGCAAGAAGGCTGGAACGACTCTCTTACGTGGGGTCGCCAAGTTCAGTTACCTGAAAACTTTGATAGTAAATACGTTTTAGTGCGTGGTACCAAAACTCGCAAGCAGTGGTTAGAATATTGGAACGACTCAGAGCGCTCATTAGCTGATTGGCAAGCACTGGGTGTTCGTAAAGCTGATGGTTCTGATTTACCTAATGTAGACGTACGTGCTGCGCTGGTTATGCCTGATGATATAAATGGTCGTATGTACTTAGCGTACGATAACTACAAAGTGTTTATGCATTGGAATCGCTCGTATTACTTTGCTACTAGTGTAGGTTACTTGTCGGACAGAATTGGTTATCCAAAAATCTAATTTTTAAAATATACCTATAAATAAAGCCGCAATTGCGGCTTTATTCTTTTTTGAATATCTTTTCTTTTAGGTCAATAACTTTACCAATTCCAGAACCTAGCTTCATTAGCTTATTAAGTTGCTCTGGCGTTAAACGCTGTAGTTCTGATGACCATTTAGTGACGGTTTCAAGTAGGTTGTGAATCTCACCCATTTGTTTTTGTGCATAAAGCTCATCATCGTTACTGGCTTCGTCTAATAAGTTATCGCGTAGTAGTGTTAAGGTGGGCTCAATTTCACGTTTTTTACGTTCTTCAAATACGCGATTTGCCATATCCCAAATATCGCCAGCAGGGGCGTAGTACTCTTTACGATCGCCAGGAATATGCTGTACTTTAATTAACTGCCACGATTGCAGCTCTTTAATGCCCATACTTACATTACCGCGAGAAATACTAAGCGCATCTGCAATCTCATTAGCTGTCATTGGGTTTTTAGTAATAATCAGCAAACCACACATTTGTCCGATCGTACGATTGAATCCCCATCGGCTGCCCATCTCACCACAATGCATTACAAAGGCAAAATTCTTTTCGGATAAACTCATAGCTTAGTAACTTTCAGTAATTTCAGAAAGTAAATGCTAGCACGCTCATTATGGATAGCAAGTTCTTAGCAGGCTTATAAGTTAATTTAAATGACTAAAATATGATTTAGATTAATATTTATACATCTATATTAGGATATGTTGTACACAACAATACATAAATAAATCCTTATCTTTAATTTTCTTCACATACGATGGAATGACTATGAAAGCTGCAATTAATACTCAATACAAAGGTAAATTAGAAATAACAGACTTACCAATTCCTGAGGTGGGAATAAATGATGTTTTAGTAAAAATAGCGGCCTGTGGCGTTTGCCATACCGATTTACATGCCTGTCATGGGGATTGGCCAGTAAAACCAAAAATGCCATTAGTACCAGGGCACGAAGGTGTCGGTGTTATCGAAAAAGTCGGAAGCAACATTAAGCACTTAGAAGTTGGCGATAGAGTCGGTATTCCTTGGCTCTATAGTGCATGTGGGCACTGTGAGTTTTGCCTAGATGGTAAAGAAACACTGTGTTTATCGCAGCACAATACTGGCTATTCTATTGACGGTAGTTATGCAGAATATTGTTTAGCGCATGGCGACTACGTTGTAAAAATACCAGAAGAACTCGGTTTTTCTGAGGCTGCTCCATTATTTTGTGCAGGTGTTACAACCTATAAAGCATTAAAAGTATCCGGTGCTAAACCAGGGCAGTGGGTTGCTATTGTTGGTGTGGGCGGGCTTGGTCATTTAGCAGTACAGTACGCTAAAGCAATGGGTTTTAATGTAATAGCTGTTGATACAGGTAAAGAAAAACTCGCGCTTGCTAAAGAGCTAGGCGCAGATATCACCCTCGATTTTAAAGAGGTGGTTCCAAGCGAAGCTATTTTTGAACAAGTAGGTGGTGCGCATGGCGTTGTGTGTACTGCAGTGTCTAAAGCTGGGTTTGAACAAGCTTATAAAAGTGTACGCCGTGGTGGTAAGTGTGTATTAGTGGGGTTACCTCCAGAGGATATGCCACTTCCTATTTTTGATACTGTGCTTAATGGCATTTCAGTAGTTGGCTCTATTGTTGGTACACGTAAAGATTTGCAAGAATGCTTGGAATTTGCAGCGCAAGGTAAAGTAAAAGCGATTATTGAAGAAAAACGCTTAGAGGACATTAACGAAATTTTTGATGATATGCTCAAAGGTGAAATTAACGGTCGCATAGTGGTTACCATTTAATTTAGATTAAGCGTTTATAAATTACAAAAAAGCACGGCTTCTAAATTAGAAAACCGTGCTTTTTAAGTCTTTAACTAACCTGAGCGCTGAAAATAGCTACTTGAGATAGATTTATTATCCAGAGTTCAGGTTAGCTAGTTAAAGTGTGTAACTAAAACTTAGTTTTGCATTACGCTCTTCCCCTGGCATACCACCTAAAAACATCGCTTTTGAGTAATACTTTTTGTTGAACAAGTTATTTAAGTTTAACTGCATATGCCATTTATCAGTTGTATACGATACAGCTGTATCGTAAGTCGTATAACTTGGTACATAACCATCAGGAATCGAGAATGAACTTGAATTAGTACTTCTGTTATCTACAAACGTAATACCACCACTTATATTTACAGCTTCAGGTAAATTAAACATATCTGCGTAGTAGGTTACCCACGTACTTGCTATTACGTAAGGCACACCTTTTTGGCGTGTGTCGTAACTGCTGCTATTAGGATTACTTTTGTCACGTGCATCTTGATAAATACCGTTTACGTTTACTTTCCATTTATCGTTCAAGTAAGCATTTAAATCAAGCTCAAGACCTTTTGTTTGCTCTTTACCATCATAATAGCTTTCAGGTACATCTGAGCCTGATGTTAATGCGTCATAAAGCGGGTTTGCGTATTCTAAATTAGTACGAGAGCTTTCAAATATAACAACAGATGCGAGTAGTTGGTCATCAAATGCTTTAAATCTAAAGCCTAGGTCGTTACTTATAGACTCTGAATCTTCACGGTCAGCTTCGTTTCCTGCCACAGAGCCTAATACACTATACGCTGTACGCCCTTTTGAATGATTTACAAATACAGATAAATCTTCAGATGGCTGATACGTTGCACCAAGGTTATACGTTAAGCCAGAATCTGATGTACTCGCTTCAGGTGTTGGCTCTGCACGGCTAGAACTGTAGCGCTCATCAACACCAAAGTGCTCATAAGTTTGCTCAATTCGGTTATATGCCACACCAATACGCGTTGTAAGTTCTTCAGTTATGTAACCAACATGTTGAATGCCTAAGCCCCATGCTTGTACTTTTTTATTGTAGTCACTTGTTTTAAGCGGATCGTAATCTTCAAAGTTACCGGTTGGCCAATTTGGTTCTCTTATATCGTAAATATACGGCAAAGAACCTTGGTACGTTACATCACCATCATTGTTTGTGAGTACGTAATCTTGATCCCATATTGAGAATTGTTTAAAACGAATATCTCTATCTTCGTAGTTGGCGTTAACTAGTAATTCGTTATCTACGTCGCCTAACATAAAGTCATAACGTAAATCTAAGAAGTACTGCCATGATTTTTCATCTGCTTCTACTTGGCGGTATTCTTGGCGGCGTGCTGCATACGGGTAAAGTACACCGTCTTCAACTAATGGAGCACGAGGGTCGTTATTAATTATTCCATCGCGTGTTGAATAGACGTAGTTATATGCACCTGTTTGGCGCGCAAAACTTGATGTGTAGTTACGGTACTGTAGCTGCTGGTTTAAAAACAAATCGTCAGTAATGTAATAGTTATGCGTTAATTTAAAACGCAACTCTTCACCTTCGTTAGCATCAGCCATTGGTGAAATAATACCATTTGTGCCAAAGCTATAAGGTGTTAAGCCATCAGATGCAGATAATGAATTAGCAAGTTGGTCGCGTTGTGCATCACTTAACTGTACGCCGCTTCCTGTCGGATCGTTTACTAAATCGGCACCAGTTACTTCACCCGCGCTTAAGCCGTTTGCAGTTTCTGCACTGTAAATACGAATAGGATGACCAATAGAATCAACCGCTATTTCATCTTTTATATAGGCTGCAGAAAGCATGATGTTTTGTCTGTCATTAAGCACGTATTTAAGTGAGGTATAAATTTCGTCGCGATCTTCTTTTAAATCGCGAAAGCCGTCACTTGACGCTGTTTTAGCCATTACACGATAAGCTAAATCATCTGTTATAGCGTTAGTGCTATCAAACGATAATGAATAGCTATCCCACTGGCCAAGCTCAGCCGCAACTTTGTGTTTTTCTTCAAACTCGGGTTTTTTTTCAATTAGGTTAATTACGCCACCTGCACTACCAATGCCATATAAACCTGTTGCAGGGCCTTTTAAAACCTCAACAGATTCAACATTTGTAAGTGAACGAGTTGGGTTAAATGTATTACCCAGGCCTGCACCACCATACATACCATCGTAGGTGTAGTTTGCATCTAAACCACGAATTACTAAGTTATCACCAATACCGTAATTATTACCTGCTTGTGTTAAGCCACTTACGTTTCTAACTAAATCTTGTAAGCTATCTACACCTTGAGATTCAATCAGTTCTCGGTCAATAATTACTACCGGTGCAGGAGTTTCCATTAAAGACATGTCTGATTTAGTAGCAAGACCAGAGCTCATCACCACGCGGTTTTGCTTTTCGTATACGCTGATGCGTTCAATATCAGCATCAACTTGTGTATTTTGGGCAAATGCCACATTTGCATTTAAACAAGCAAGAGTAATAAGAGAGTACTTAAACGTTTTCATAGAGTGATAACTATTCGCGTTATTGAATTTGCGCGAATGATAATGGTTATTGTTTTTAAAGTGAATAGAAAGTTCATTTTATTTGATTAAATAAAACTGTTCGGATAATTAATAGACAAAAGCGAGTCTAATAGGGGGGACGGTGACCCTTTTATGGCATATTCAATATGGGTGAGAGTTTTATTAAGGCTGAGTAAACTCAGCCTTAATAGCGTGTATTTACAATTGGTTTTTATAAACAACCCCTGCTTTCATTACAAAAGGTACTGCCTCTAAGGTTTTAATATTTTTAAGAGGATTTGCTTTAACCGCAATTATATCAGCTGCAAATCCGGTTTTAATTTGTCCTAACTGAGTATCCATTTTTAATAACTTAGCGCTATTAATAGTTGATGCTTGAATGGCTTGTAGTTCTGTCATGCCAAATTCAACCATGCGGCTAAACTGTTTTGCATTATCTCCGTGCGGGTAAATTGCTGCATCGGTACCGAACACCATTTTAACACCCGCTTTTACAGCACGGCTAAAGCTATCACGTTGCCTTTTAGAAACTTGGCGCTCTTTATTTAGGTTTTCTTCGTCTACGCCGTTTTGCTCGCCATAAGTGAGCGTGTATTCGGTGTTATAAATATCCATAGAAAGCCAAGTTCCATGCTCTTTAGCAAGCGCTATCGCTTCGTCATCTAAAAAGCTGGCGTGCTCTACGCTATCAACACCCGCTTTAATGGCTGTTTTAATCCCGCTTGTACCGTGTGCGTGAGCTGCTACTGGTAAATCTCGCATATGGGCTTCATCAACAATGGCTTTCATTTCTTCAAAAGAATACTGCTGTGCACCTACTTTAGTCCCTTTTGAAAATACTCCACCTGTGGCGCAAAACTTAATAGCATTTGCCCCGTATTTAATATTTTCGCGTACTTTTATACGCGCAGCCCATGGACCGTCTGCGACGCCACTTGAAGTATATTTAAGCTCAGGAGGTAGGCGGTTGTTATCACAGTGCCCGCCAGTAATGCCGAGTGATGGGCCTGCAGCCCAAATACGAGGGCCAACTATGTCACCCGCATTTATGCCGTCACGCACGGCTATGACGCTGTAACCTTCTGCGCCAACATTACGTACTGTTGTAAATCCAGCTTCTAAGGTTTTTTTAGCAAAATGAGCCGCTTTAATCGCCATTCTAGGAACTGACTGGCCTAAACGTTCACTGCGCGGCACCGTAGGGTCACTCGTTAAATGCACATGCATATCCATTAAACCTGGCATAAGGGTTAAATCAGGGAGTTGAATGTGTTTATCATCTTTAGTCAGCGTTGGTTTTTTATTTTGTTCAATGTTTGTAATTACGCCATCATCAATAGTAATTAAGGGTGATTTAATGAGCTTGCCATCTTTAACATCAACCATGGCTTTAGCCGATAGGTATGTAACTGCATGGCTATTAAAAGCGGTTAAGCAGAGTAAGGCAATAGAGGTGCTGAGTAGTTGTTTTTTCATTTTATTTTTCTTTTAAATCATATTTGAATTAATAGAAATGTAACAAGTTCAGATAAAAGTGCAAATTTAATACGATGAATGCAATCTATCGTAATTTCTTTATTAAGAACGGTTTAATGCGCATAATTAAAAAACGATATTAAAAAGGATTATCATGAAATCAATTAAATTAGCATTAGTTGCCAGTGGCGTTATGTTTGCTTTAAGTGGCTGTATGAATACTGAGCTTAGTACACAGACTAATACCAGTACGCAGTTAAACACAGTTAACGCATCAGCAGGTATTGTTTCAGAGCTTTCAGCAGAGCAACAACTCGATGTACTTGTTGCACAGTATTACGATGAATCGCTCACATATAGCCCCATCAGTGCAACGTACAATGGTCGTAATGAGTTTAACGATCAATTCACGCCTGTGATTTCAAAAGAAAATAGAGCTAAAAAAGCCGCTTTTTATAAAAAATATCAACAGCGATTAAACTTTATAGATAAAGCACAGTTAACAGGGCAATCGCTTTTAAGTTTTGAAATATTAGAGCGTGACCTTGCCCTTAAATTAGAAGGCATGCAGTTTCCTGATTATTTACTACCAATAAATCAAATGGCGGGTGCGCATAACACCTTTGCAGGTTATGGTTCAGGTCAAAGTGCTCAGCCGTTTAATACCGTTGAAGATTACACCGCTTTTATCTCGCGTAGCGAAGGTTTTGTAAAGTGGCTTGCCAGTGTAGAGCGTTCAATGGCGCAAGGCATTAAACTAGGTATTACGTTACCAAAACCACTTGCTGAAAAATTACAGCCACAATTTGCAGCCCATGTAGTTAAAAATGCCGAAGATTCATTATTTTGGGGACCAATTAAAAAATTACCAGAATCGTTTAGCGCACAGCAAAAGCAAAAAATTACAGCGCAGTATCGTCAATTGATTATGCAGCACTTAGTACCGGCTTATAAAAGCATGAGCGACTTTTTAGCTAATCAGTATATTCCTAATAGTCGAGAAAGCGTAGGTTACAGTGACTTACCAAACGGTAAAGCGTGGTACGCATACCAAATTAAGAAAAACGCAACGCTTAGCTTATCTGCAGACGAAATTCATGACATTGGTTTAAGTGAAGTGTCGCGCATTTTAAGCGAAATGAAAAAAGTAAAAGAAACCGTAGGCTTTAAAGGTGAGTTATCAGAATTTTTTGATCATTTACGTGATTCAGATGAATTTTACTACGACACGCCTGAGGAGTTAATTGCGGCATATGAAAACGTTAAGAAAAAAATAGATGCGCGTTTACCTCTACTTTTTAACATAGCACCCAAAGCACCTTACGTTGTAAAAGCAGTTGAAGCCTACAGAGCGCAGTCGGCAGCAGGTGCATCCTATGCATCTCCGGCGCCTGATGGCTCTCGCCCTGGTATTTTTTATATCAATGCTTATAACTTAAAAGCGCAGCCTAAATTTTTACTCGAAACTTTATCGATTCACGAAGCAGCCCCGGGTCATCACTTTCAAATAGCACTTCAGCAAGAAATTGAAGGCTTACCTGATTTTCGTAAATTTGGTGGTTATACCGTGTTTGCAGAAGGTTGGGCGCTTTACGCAGAAAGCTTAGGTAAAGAGCTAGGCTTATTTACCGACCCTTATATGTGGTATGGACGTTTATCGGATGAGCAATTACGCGCAATGCGTTTAGTGCTTGATACTGGTTTTCATGCAAAAGGGTGGACGCGTCAACAAGGTATAGATTACATGCTTGCGAATTCATCTATGGCCAAGAGTGATGTAATTGCAGAGGTTGAGCGATATATTGCATGGCCAGGACAAGCGCTTTCTTACAAGTTAGGGCAATTTAAAATTCAAGAATTACGTGATTTTTCTAAAAAAGAACTCGGCAATAAATTTGATATTAAAGCGTTTCACACGCAAATATTAATTGATGGCGCATTACCAATGCCAATCCTTGAGGAAAAAATTAAGCGTTGGGTTAAATCTCAAAGCTAATTTGTAGCGCAAAGCCAGTACTTTGAAAGGGTATTGGCTTTGCGCCATTTACAGCAATACGGTAGAATGCGCGCTCTTTAGGGGGCACGAGTAAACTATGTTTGATCAACAATTAGCAAATACACAATTTTGGCTTAAAAAAAGCTTAAGCGACATGAGTCAAAACGAATGGGAAGCCATTTGTGATGGATGCGGAAAATGTTGTTTAAATACGTTTATTGATAGCGAAGATGAAGACGAATTTACCGCCACCGATCAGTTACGCGAAGGTGAGCAATTAATATTTACTAATATTGTATGTCAGTATCTTGATAACAACACCTGTGGTTGTAGCGAATATGAAAACCGCCAAACGCTTGTTCCTTCTTGTGTAAAACTCACAAAAGAAAACCTTAAAGACATCTTTTTTATGCCACAAAGCTGCAGTTACCGTCGTTTACATGAAGGTCGTGGTTTGGCTTCTTGGCATCCGTTATTAAATAATGGTGATAAAACAAAGATGCATGAGCTAGGTATTTCTGTAAAAGACAAAACAGTAAAAGATTGCGATGTAAAGCTCGACGACTTTGATTTGTACATTGCAGAATGGCCAACAAAGGACGTAGATTAATGAGTAAACAACAAGCCGTAATTGGTTTAATCAATCCTAAAAGCCCGACTAATGTTGGCGGTGTATTGCGAGCAGCTGGCTGTTATGACGCTAAACAAGTTTTTTTTACAGGCAATCGCTACTTAAACGCCAAAAAGTTCCATACAGATACAAAAAATGTAGTAGAGCGTATTCCTTTAACCGAAACAGATAATTTAGAAGCAATAAAGCCACAAGGCGCAACGGTTGTGGTTATTGAGCTTATTGAAGGTGCAACACCTTTACCTGGGTTTAAACATCCTGAAAATGCATTTTATGTATTTGGCCCCGAAGATGGCTCTGTATCAAAAGACGTCTTAAAGTGGTGCGATGAGGTTGTTTATATTCCAACTATTGGCTGCATGAACTTAGCGGCAACCTGTAATGTAGTTTTGTATGATCGCTTAGCTAAATTAGGCGGCGTTGAGAGTAGTGACGATACTATTATTAGCTCTCGTGATACAAACAATAAAATGAGGTGGCAAAAAAGCTGATTAGTTAAGGTTTATTTGTGCAAAAGTGTTAGTAGTAGCTAAACTTAAAAACACTATTAATCACAAATAGATACTAAAATGCGCTGGTTTTATTTTATATTATTGCTAACAACTAGTAATAGTTTTGCTGAAACATCGGTTGAGTATTTTCAAAATGGTACTCAACACACTTTAACTGGGCATTCCCATAAATCAGGGGTGCTCTATGAAGCTAAAAACTCCAAACAAACACTTCATCTAGCCACACTCGATTGGCCTCCCTATATTGGTAATAATGTATGTAATAAAGGCTGGGTTTATCAATTTTCAATTGCCTTGTTAAATAGTAAGGGCTACAGCGTATATATTGAATTTTTGCCTTGGGCAAGAGCGGTACGAAATGTAGAACTAGGCAGGGCTGACATACTACTGCCTGAATACTTTATAGAAGATACAGCCCCCTCCGATTATGTTGATGGTAAAACACGTCGAGAATTACTCGGCTTATCTAATTCGTTTAAAGGTGGCGAAATTGCTTTTTTAAAAAGGAAAGGCGATACAGACCATTTCACAGGAAACTTGAACTCGCTCAAAGGGCTTAAGATTGGTGTTGTTCGAGGGTATCAAAATACGCCAGAGTTTGATGCCATGATGGACAATGGTGAGTTTGAAGTTATCGCCTCTGTTGATGACTTACAGCTTGTTAAGCTACTGACTGCTAAACGTGTTGATTTGGTTATAGGCGATCCTCAAGCTTTGAAATCATCTGTGGCTTACTCCTCTTTAACTAAACCTGAAAAACAGTCTTTGCTTTCTTCCATTGAGCAAGAAAGCATTCCTTTGCAATATAACTCGTTATATTTTGCCATTAGTAAGCGTGCACATAATTGGCTTTTAGTATTAGAGGATATAAACGAAGGGCTTTATCAGTTTAATAACAGTGGCGAAATAGACCGAATTGTTAGAGCGACCAACACGCAATGTGAATAACGCCACTGGAACGTTCCATAAGTGCGCTGACTAATTTATATTTAAACATGTAAAATCGTTTTCAACTTGTTAATGGAGTGAAAACGACGTGAGTGAAATAAATACAAACCAATCATTCGCGGTCAACGAACAGCCAAATAAAAATTATCTGTTTCCACTGACTGCAATGACGACCCTATTTTTTTTATGGGGTTTTATTACTGTTTTAAACGATGTACTAATACCACGCTTAAAAGGCGTATTTGATTTGAGCTTTTTTGAAGCGATGCTAGTACAGTTTTGCTTTTTTGGGGCTTACTTTATTGTTTCTATTCCTGCGGGGCTTTTAGTTAAGCAATTTGGTTACAAAAAAGGAATTTTAACTGGTTTAATTGTGGCTTCAATGGGGTGTATGTTGTTTTACCCTGCTGTTGTAGTACATGAATATTGGCTATTTTTAGGCGCTTTATTTGTACTTGCTGCTGGTGTAACTGTACTTCAGGTTTCTGCTAACCCTTATGTTGCAGCTCTTGGCAGTGAAAAAACAGCTTCTTCTCGTCTAAATTTAGCACAAGCACTTAATGCGCTTGGTACTACCGTTGGGCCTTATGTTGGTGGTTTATTATTTTTCGGTACGGCAGGTAGTTTAGCCGCATCGGCAGCAACTGCTGAATCTGTAAAAGTGCCTTATTTAATGCTTGCTGGCGCTTTATTGCTTATCGCTATTGTATTTGCCTTTATAAAGCTTCCAGAAATTGAAGCCCACAAAGAGGAAAATAATACAGCAATTGAATCTCGTTCGTTAATGCAAGCACCGCACCTAACTATGGGTGTACTTGCTATATTTTGCTACGTAGGCGGGGAAGTTGCCATTGGCAGCTTTTTAGTTAACTACTTTGGTGAGGCGCACATAGCAGGGCTTGAAGAGCATACTGCGGCCGCACTTATTAGTTATTACTGGGGCGGGGCAATGGTAGGGCGTTTTATAGGCTCTGTATTATTACAAAAGATAGCACCTTCTAAAGCTATAGCGTTTAATGCATTTAGTATTATTGCGCTATTATTGATCACTATTTTTACTCAAGGTGACGTCGCTTTATACTCAGTATTGGTAATTGGTTTATTTAACTCAATTATGTTCCCGACTATATTTTCAGTTGCAATCGAGCGACTAGGATCATTGACGAGCAAAGGTTCTGGCTGGTTATGTTTAGCAATTGTTGGTGGTGCACTTGTACCATTACTGCAAGGGTTTATAGCTGATACAGTAAATATACAGCAAAGCTTTTTTGTTCCAATGTTATGTTATGTATTTATTGCATGGTATGGTTTAAATGTTGTTCGCTTAGCAAATAAGTGGAAATAACAGACTATACAAGAGTGACTGAATACGTATTCAGTCACTTATAAAGCTATATTTAATGGGAACGTTCCATAAAAAATAAATCTAGTCATTAATTATTTAATATTAGCCAGTTACCCACGAAAGCCTTTTGTTTTACAATCCTTTATTCTTATTTTTCATCAATAACCTAACTGTAAGTCTCTTTTACTAGGACATTTAGCTAAATTTTTGCTAAAACAGTAAGGCTAATAACGATAAATAATAAAAAGGGTGTATATGCTTAACTCGTTGAAATTTACTTCCAAAGTGACTATTGCAGCCTCCTTAATTTTGGTTTTGGTGCTAGGGTTATTTACTTTTAATAACTACATTGCGATGCGCAAGCAAACCGAGCAGCAGTTAAGCTTGGTATTGCAACAAAATTCCGAATCTGTTTCACAAAATATAGCGAGTTGGTTAAATGCAAAGTTGGCGATTGTTATATCAATTGCTAAAACCCATAAAGCTAATGATTCTAAAGCACTCACCCTTTCACAACTAAATACAGCAGAGCTTGCTGGAAGCTTTAAAAATACTTATATAGGTAAATCCAGCGGCACGTTTATATTAAACGATCAAACGGTTGTATTACCTGCAGATTTTGATGCGACTTCTCGTCCTTGGTATAAATTAGTCGAAAACAAATCAAATACCGCTTTTACAACTCCTTATATTGATGTAACCACTAACGAGCTTACAATTTCAGCGGTAGTACCCATACTCCAAAATGGTCAGTTTAGCGGCGTTGCAGGTGCCGATATTGATATGCAGACCGTGACAAAAATTATCAACGATATTGACTTTTTAGGACTCGGTTATGGTTTTTTACTCGATAATAAAGGCCAAGTGTTAAGCCATCCAAATGCTCAGTTAAACTTAAAAAATACATCAGACATATTTGGCACTAATACACCTTTACAAAGTGAGTTTACCCAGTACGAGATAAACGGAGAGTCTAAGCTTATTTCGTTTACAAAAATTAGTGGTATTGAAAACGTAGATTGGTACCTAGGTGTTGTTATAGACAAAGATAAAGCGTATGCCAGTGTCTCTAATTTTGGCCAAACCGCAGCTGTTTTTATGGTGATAGGAATTATCACTATTATAATTATGATGCAGCTTTTATTACGCTATTTAATGCAGCCAATGAATCGTTTAAACGATGCTATTAAAGATATAGCACAAGGTGAGGGCGATTTAACAAGGCGTTTAACCGTTGAAAACGACGATGAATTTGGCGATTTAAGCTATTCATTTAATATTTTCATCGAAAAAATTCAGCATTCAATAGAACAAGTAAAAGAGTCTACAAAGCAATTAGATACAGCTATTGAGAGCTTGGTATCACAAACACATTCTTCGCTGTCTATGTATGATGATCAAAGTAAACGAACCGATAGCGTTGCAGCAGCTATCAACCAGTTTTCTGCCACATCAATGGATATTTCAAGTAATGCAGAGAGTGCATCGCAGCTTGCTAAAAATGCAGATGAACACTCAACACAAAACCAAGAAGCATTAAGCCACAGTGTTGCAACTATCCACCAGCTCTCGGGTAATATGGAAAAAGCTCAGCAAACTATAAACAGTTTAAATACGCATACAGCCAGTATTGGCCAAGTGCTTGAAGTTATTAAAGGTGTAAGCGAGCAGACTAATTTATTGGCACTTAATGCCGCAATTGAGGCGGCTAGAGCAGGAGAGGCGGGACGCGGTTTTGCCGTTGTAGCAGATGAAGTTCGCCAATTAGCGCACCGCACTCAACAGTCAACGCAAGAGATTGAAGACACGGTTAGTCAGTTGCAAAAAGGCTCAAACCTTGCGGTAGAGCTTATGAAAACAAGCCTTGAAGGCAGTGAACAAAGCGTGCAACAAGCCGATGCTGTTGGCAATTTAATGAGCCATGTTATACAAGCGATTCAACAAATTAACGATGCAAATCACTCTGTGGCCACTGCAACAGATGAGCAAAACCAAGTTGTTAAGTTATTAGATACAGATATTCAAACAATTAATTCGCTTTGTATACAAGGCAAGGCCAACTTAAATGACACGCTTGACGAATGTACCAAACTAAAACAACAGTTTAGTGCTTTAGAAAATATGGTTCAAAAGTTTAAAGTATAAAATTAATGACTAAAAAAAATGTGAATAAACCAAATTGGCTCAGTCTGATAAATATCGACAGTGTTTATAGCTCAGACATGCAACGCAAAGCGTTTTCTTTATTTACCATGATTGGGATTTCAATTGTGGTGATCGCAGTATTAGTGTTTTTTAATTATAAGCTTTATTCGCCACTACTGACCGCTTCATTAATTATCGTTAACATTACAAATATATGCTGTTCTATCTACTTTATAAAAACGGGTAACCTGCAAGTTGTGGCATTAATAAGTATGAGCATTGTGTGCATGATGTTTATTGCACTTGTTTATACCGGCGGTAAAGATAATACCGCGCTATATTGGCTAATGTTTTATCCTGTCGTAACGTTTGCATCTTTAGGGGTTAGATTAGGTGCTTGGTTAGGCTGTACCTTACTGTTTTCTTGTATTGTTATTTTATACGGCCCTGACTTTGGTCAAGTTAGCTATGGCAACGTAGAAAAAACACGTTTTATAGCGTCCTTTTCTATGGTGTTTTTATTCTCATTTATTGGTGAGTATTTTAGGCTTAAAAGCCACATGGCTATTGCCGATATTACGCTAGAGCAAAAACAAGATGCTTATACTGACCCCCTTACTGGCATAGCAAATAGGCGTTTTATTACCTCTCATTTTTTAAAGCTTGCTCAAACACGCCTAGAGCAGTACTTACCTTTTTCAATATTGTTAATTGATTTAGATAATTTTAAATCTTTAAACGATACGCATGGCCACGATTTTGGTGATACGGTATTGATAGAATTTACCAAACTTCTTGAGTCTCAATTTTTGGCAACTGCGTTAAAGGCTCGTTATGGCGGTGAGGAATTTGTTGTTATTTTACCGCAGCTCACTGCCTCTACAGCCTCTGTAATTGCGAACAAATTTCGAGAAGCCGTGGCAGGGCATGTTATATTTACTGATGACAAGCAGCGTATTTCAATCACCTGTAGCATTGGTATTTCCCAAGTAAATAAAGTAACTGATTATGATGATTCTTTAAAGCAAGCTGATGAAGCTCTTTATAGTGCAAAGGCTTCAGGTCGCAATAGAGTCGTCTCGAACTAGTTGAAGGATTAATATGTCTCAAAGTAAATTAATATATGTCCATGACCCAATGTGTAGTTGGTGTTGGGGTTACTCACCAACCTGGCTTAAGCTAAAATCAGAGCTTGCTGGTAAAGTGGCAATAGAATATAAAGTAGGAGGTCTTGCTCCCGATAGCCAAGACCCAATGCCAAAAAATATGAAAGAGATGCTTGAGGGGACTTGGCATAAAATTTCAGCGCAGTTAGGTACGCAATTTAATTATGATTTTTGGCGCAACTGCCAGCCAAGGCGTTCAACGTATCCCGCATGCAGAGCTGCACTTATAGCGCGTAAAGCGGGTAAAGAAGCTCAAATGGTGGCTGCTATTCAACACGCTTATTACCTAAACGCACAAAACCCTTCTGATGAAAGTACATTAATTAGTTTGGCTGAAAAAATTGGCTTAAATAAAGATGAGTTTTCGGAGCAGCTAACATCAAGCGAGCTTAATGATGAATTTAAAGCTGAGTTATCCTTTGTTCGCACTTTACCAATTCAAGGTTTTCCCTCACTAGTGCTTATTAAAGATAATAAAGCTTACCCTATAGAAATCAATTATACCGATTGGCACTATTCTCTTAATCAAATTAATTCAATTTTGGATTAACCAGCTTTTTGCATCTTCTTAATAAGGGGTATTTGGCCAGTAAGTACCCTTATTCGCGTTAAAACCTCCTTGTAAGTCTTAATTGTTACCATTGTCATAAAAGCGACTTTTTTGCGCAACATCCTTGTCATGTTTCATCTATAAACTCCTGCTCATTGAATTATTAAGTCATAAACTATTTATATAACAAAGTTTATGACCTAAAAAAACAAACTAGCAAATCCGCTAACTAACGAGTAAAGGTGTATGCGATGAAAGGCGTTAAACCATTAATCTTAGCTGGTATTGTGGCCGCAAGTGCAGCAGTACACGCAAACGATTTAGATAAGGTTATTGATAAAAGCAGTGAAATTAATAAATCAGCTGCGCAATCACAAACAAAAATAGACAAGATTGCAGATTCAATGCAAGGACGTTTACAGCAATTTAAAACCCTCAATAAAGAGATTGATGGTTTAGCTGTATACAACGCCCAGCTAACTAAACAATTAAATAATCAAATAGAAGAGATGGAATCTTTAAACCTGTCAATGGATCAGGTTTCTATTATTGAACGTCAAATTACGCCGCTAATGCTTAGAATGATTGAAGGTCTTGAGCAGTTTGTATCTTTAGATATTCCATTTTTAGCTGATGAGCGCACTAAGCGCGTTACGTCTTTAAAAGAGATGATGAATCGTGCTGATATTAACTCAAGTGAAAAATTTCGCCGTGTACTTGAAGCGTATCAAGTAGAAGTAGACTACGGGCGCACTATTGAAGCTTATACCGCACTTTTAAATGTGGATGACAAAGAGCGTGAAGTTGACTTTTTACGCATTGGCCGTTTAGAGCTTATTTACTTAACACGCGATGGCAAAAAAGCAGGTAGTTGGAATGCAGATACAAAATCATTTGAAGCATTACCAGACTCTACAATAAGCCAAATTAATAAAGGTTTACGCATTGCGCGTAAACAACTTGCCCCAGATATGTTAACTCTGCCAGTACATGCAGCAGAATAAGAGGTTGAAAATGAAATTGTTTACTCAAATGACAAAAATAGCTCTTTTTGCTGCAAGCCTAAGCATTACTGGTGCAAGTATAGCGGCAGAGCCAATGAACTTAGATTCATTACTTAAAACGCTCGAAAATGGTAAATCAGCTCAAAGCGAGCAAAATAAACAACGTGAACAAGAGTTTGCTGCTCGCCAAAACGAGCAAGTACAAACACTTAAAAATACCCAAGCAAAGCGCAATCAAATGCTGGTGGAATCTGAACGTCTAGAAACGCAATTTGAAGAAAACGAAGTAAAACTTGCTAACTTAACAGACACGCTTTCTAAACGAATGGGTTCGCTTAAAGAGTTGTTTGGCGTGTTACAGCAAGTAGCAGGGGATTCTAGTAATAAATTTGCTACATCAATAGTATCTGCTCAGATTGCTGGGCGCAGTACGTTTATGGATGACCTTGCTCAAAAGATGGGTTCAACTTCAAAACTTGCGTCAATAGAAGATATTGAAAAAGTATGGTTTGAATTACAACGCGAAATGACCGAGCAAGGTAAAGTAAGTCGTTTTAACGCAAGTGTTATTGTTGAAGGCGGTACTAAAGCACAGCAAGAAGTTGTGCGAGTGGGGGCATTTAACCTTATATCAAACGGTAAGTATTTAGAGTTTAATTCCTCGACTAATTCTTTGAGTGAATTAACACGTCAACCTGTATCGCGCTTTACTGCAACAGCAGAAGAGCTACAAAGCACTAAAAGTGGCGTGGTGCAATTTGCACTTGACCCAACAGGCGGCTCTATTCTTGGTTTATTAGTACAAGCACCTGATACACAAGAACGTGTTCATCAAGGTGGCACAGTGGGTTATGTGATTTTAGGCGTAGGTGTTATTGCACTTCTTATATCACTTGAGCGTTTTTTCTCACTATTGATTATGGGCGGTAAAATTCGTCGCCAGCTTAAAGATACAGTTGCACGTGATGACAATCCGCTTGGACGCGTAATGAAAGTAAAAGATCAATTTCCAAGTGTTTCACACGACACACTGGAGCTTAAACTAAGTGAAGCTATTTTACGTGAAATGCCAAAAGTGACGCGTAATTTAACACTTATCAAAATCATCTCTGTTGTTGCGCCGCTACTAGGTTTATTAGGTACGGTAACCGGCATGATCAATACATTCCAAGCAATCACCTTATTTGGTACTGGGGATCCTAAGCTTATGGCGGGTGGTATTTCTCAAGCGCTAGTAACAACGGTATTGGGCTTAGTGGTCGCCATACCAACGGTATTTTTATACACCTTACTTAATACGCGCGCTAAAAATATCTTGTTAACTATTCAAGAGCAGAGCGCCGGTATTATTGCAGAGCGAAGCGAGAAAGGAGCATAAACCATGGTGCTATTGATTGATTCAATCAATGCTATCCGTGATTTTCTCGACACTGGTGGCCAAGTTCTCTTGGTCATCGGGGTGTTAATCTTCGCGATGTGGTTATTGATACTCGAGCGATTTATTTACTTTTTTAATGGTTTTAGAAGCTATAAACACGCTCTTAAAGCCAATTGGATTAACCGTGCAGAACGAGATAGCTGGAATGCAGAGCAAATACGCGAAGCTATGATATCGCGAGCTGGTATGCGCTTAAACACCAATCTTTCTTTGATTAATGTGATGGTTGCTTTGTGCCCGCTACTTGGTTTGTTAGGCACGGTGACGGGCATGATAGAAGTGTTTGATGTAATGGCAATTACTGGCACAGGTAGTGCGCGTTCAATGGCATCAGGGGTATCTAAAGCAACTATTCCGACAATGGCAGGCATGGTAGGTGCGTTATCTGGGGTATTTGCCTCAACGTACTTACAACGAAAAGCTAAGCGCGAAGTAGAACTACTACAAGACAGCATGGTTTTAGACCATTAAGCAAAATTTTGATAAGCGGCTTATATAAAGCCACTTATCCTAGGAGAATAAAAATGAGAGCCCCGTTAGGAAACCTATTTCAAGAAGACGAAGCTGAAGAAATAAACATGACCCCAATGTTAGACGTTGTATTTATCATGCTTATTTTCTTTATTGTAACTGCCTCTTTTGTTAAAGAAGCCGGTATTGATGTAAACCGCCCAGAAGCCGCAACAGCTGTTAAAAAAGAGCGTGCTAATATTTTAGTGGCTATTTCTGATACAGGCGAGATATGGATTAATAAACGTCAAATTGATGTACGCGCAGTACAAGCCAATATCGAGCGTTTAAAAGCAGAAAATCCACAAGGTAGCGTTGTGATTCAAGCAGATAAAAAAGCCACTACCGAAATGTTAATAAAGGTGATGGATGCCTCGCGCGCGGCGGGCGCATTTGATGTATCAATTGCCGCACAAGATGCGTCTTAAGGGCTAGTTATGTTGCGATATTTAGTTGCATTAGTGATAGCCGGTGTAGTGACCTTTATGTTGTTTTTAGGCATGCAGGCACTAATTACTGGCGGTGAAGGCGCTATGACGGATCCGGTAAAGGGTAACGTACTTGATTTTGTTCGCTTGAAAAAAGAAGAAACCGTACAAAAAAAAGAGCGTAAACCACAAAAGCCACCAACACCAAAAGAGCCGCCACCACCAATGGAATCACCGCAAATGCAAAATAGTGATGCTACAGCAAATGCTAACAACTTTGACTTTGGTGCCAATGTAGATGCGGATGTAAATTTAGCCGGCGGGTTAGCACTTGAAACAAGTGATGGTGAATACTTACCGATTGTAAAGGTGGCCCCAGTTTATCCGCGCCGTGCGTTATCACGTGGCATAGAAGGCTACGTGATTGTTGAATTTACAGTAACTAAACAAGGCACTGTACGCGACCCACAAGTAGTAAAAGCAGAGCCTGAGTCACTTTTTGATAGAGCTGCGATGGATGCAGCCCTTAAATTTAAATATAAACCGCGCGTAGTAAACGGTGAAGCCGTTGAAGTTGCGGGTGTTCAGAACAAAATATCTTTCCAAATTAGCGGTTAATTAGTAATTAACCACGAGTAAACGGACAGAAATGCGAGGCGATTATGAAATTACTACCTACAGCTAAACTTTTAAAGTTAACACTATTTTGTACCGCTGCGATCAGTACAAGTATTGTTACACCAAGTGCTCTAAGCCTAATTCCAGGGCTACATGTAGCTACGGCATATGCAGAGCAAGAACAAAAAACGAAACGTGTACCAGCACTACGTGAAAAGGTTTATAGCCAGCTTGCTCGTGCCCAAAAACTTGCAGACGATGGTGATGTTAAAGGTGGACTTGAAGCGCTTGATAGCATTCAAGAGCGAGCTGCAAGCATGAACTCGTACGAAGTGGCAATGATGCATAACTTTTACGGGTTTATTTATTACAACGAAAACGACTTACCAAAAGCGATTGCCTCGTTTGAAAAAGTGGTAGCTGAGGAAGCCATTCCTGAGTCACTTCGTTTAAGCACTACATTTAGCTTGGCTCAACTGGCTATGGCTAATAGTGATTACACTAAAGTTATCTCTTTTTTAGATGATTGGGACAGTATTAACACTCAGCCTAAAACAGAAGGCTACTACTTGTTAAGGGCTCAAACATACTATCAGTTAAAGGATTATAAAAAAGGGCTTGAGTATATCTCCCAAGTTATCTCCTTAAGTGATAGCGAAGGTAAAATTCCTAAGGAAAACTGGTTAGTACTTCAGCGTGCAATGTATTACTCGCTTAATCAAGCTGACAAAGTTGTTGAAGTACTTGAGCGCATGGTAAAGCTTTATAATAAGCCTGAGTATTGGGTGCAGTTATCGGGTATGTATGGTGAAACAGGTAGGGAAAAACAACAGTTGGCGGTAATTGAAGCCGCTTACCAGCAAGGATTTTTAACCTCTAAATCTGATTTACGCCAATTAGCGCAAGTGTATTTATACAATGGTTTAGCGTTTAAAGCTGCAAAAGTGATGAGCGATGCCATTGATAAAGATATTGCTGAAAAAACAGCAAAAAACTACGCTTTTGTTGCCGAGGCGATGATCCAAGCTAAAGAAGATGAAAAATCTATTACCTACTTTGCAAAAGCTGCTGATTTATCTGAGCACGGTAAATACGATCAACGTTTAGCCGAAGTATTTGTAAATACAGAGCAATATGAAGAAGCCGCCGATGCAGCGCGTAAAGCACTTGATAAAGGTGGTCTTGATTTTGAATCAAATGCATTTGTTGCACTGGGTATGGCGCAGTACAACATGCAAAATTTTGATGCATCAATTTTAGCGTTCGAGCAGGCAGAAAAACATAAAAAATCTCAGCGTTTAGCACAGCAGTGGATCAAATATGTAAAGCGCGAAAAAGTGCATGCAGAAACACTTAGAACAGCTTTACTGTAAATTTTAAAGCGCTTTACTAATTAACAAGTAACGCGTGTAAAACCAGTTCATAATCGCAACACTAAAACCGCCTCAGGGCGGTTTTTATCGTCTATAAAAGCATCCAATTGCTTGATTCTAAATAAGTTACTTTTGTCATCTTATGGTTATTAAACTGTAACTACTTTGTCATAAGTCTCCCGTATTGTAACCGCAGCTAAACTCAAGTGACCTTAAAGCATTATTTAAGTGTTTTATGGTGACTTGAGTTTATTTGAGCACCTAAAAAATAATTAAATACTTTAACGGAGTGAACAATGAAATTATCTGACTTATTCAAAGTAAGTTTGATTGCAACTGCAGTATCTTTAGCTGGTTGTGGTGGAGACTTAGTAGTATCTGAAGGCGACACAACTATTAATGAAGGTGATACAGTAACTAACGTTATTGAAGGCGGTGACGATACAAGTGGTGAAACGTCATCACGTGATGATTCACAAAATGCTACCACTGGCTTTCCTACTGATATTGATAATGCACTAACTCAAGGTTTAGCAACTGATGTTTCTAGTGAGTTTACATCTATTACAGATAAGCCCGTATATCGCTTAGCTGCAGATACCGTGTTCACTACTGATGTATCGTTAACAAACGACGCACACTGGATCTTAAATGGCCGTACTGCGGTTGGTAATGATCGCGCAGATAACGCCAAGCTTTATATTCAGCAAGGTACAACGATTATTGGCGAAACAGGAGATGACTTCCTAGTTGTTCGTCGCGGTTCACAAATTGAATCGGTAGGGACTGTAAGTCAGCCCATTACAATGACCTCAATTCAAGATGTTACAGCTCAAGAAACAACGATTGGTCAGTGGGGCGGTTTAGTATTATTAGGTAACGCGCCAGCAAATTCTTGCGGCGACCAAGAAGGTGAAGCAACAGCTGATGAACTTGCTAATTGTGGTGTATCGGCTGAAGGTGATGCTGGTCAGTTTGGTGGCGATATCAGTGATGATAATTCAGGTACTTTAAAGTATGTACTTGTTAAGCAAGCCGGTAAAACGTTAGGTAATGGTGATGAGTTAAATGGTATTACGTTTGCCGGTGTTGGTTCTGCAACTACGGTTGATTATATTCAAGTACATGAAAATCTTGATGATGGTATAGAGTTCTTTGGCGGCACAGTTAATGTGAGCAATGTTGTACTTACAAATATTGGTGACGATTCGCTAGATTGGTCTTTTGGTTGGACGGGTTCGGCTACAAACGTTTATATTCAGCAAGCGGCTAACGTAGGCGATAACGCTATCGAAGCTGATAACTCTGAGTTTGATTCAAGTGCAACACCATTAACTTTACCTACTATTTCAAACGTTACAATTGTGGGTGCTGAGGGCAATAACGGCATTCGTTTACGTGCGGGTACTGCTGGGGTTCTTAAAAATGTATTTGTAACGGGCCCAGCTACTTATGAAAACTGCTTACGTGTAGGCTCGGATTCAGTACCTCGTGCAGAGGATGGCACACTTACGATTACAAACTCTATAGTTGCTTGTCAAACTGCAGCGAATAACTTTGGCAGCGAAGTTATTAACGGTGGCGATGTACAATCTTGGTTTGAAGGCCAAGACGCTAACCAAACACTTACCCCAGCTGATTTAATGCTAGATGACAACGGTTATACACCTCTTGCTGGCTCGCCGCTTATTGCAAATACGCAAGTTGGTGCATTTGATGGCTCAACTAATTGGATGGAAGGTTGGACTGTTGGTATTAATGGTGGCTTCCCTACTGATATTGATAATGCGCTATCACAAGGTTTAGCCTCAGACGTATCTAGCGAATTTCCGGAAATTACAGATAAGCCAGTATATCGCTTAGCTGAAGATACAACGTTTACAGCGGATGTAACACTTACAAATGACGCACATTGGATTTTAAATGGCCGTACAGCAGTAGGTAATGACCGTGCAGACGCTACAACACTTTATGTTCAAGCCGGCACGACATTAATTGGTGAATCAGGTGATGACTTTTTAGTTGTTCGTCGTGGTTCGCAAATTAACGCAAATGGTAATGCAACTGCACCTATTACAATGACATCTATTGAAGATGTAACAGGCGCTGAAACAACAATTGGTCAATGGGGCGGTTTAGTACTTTTAGGTAATGCTCCTGCTAACTCGTGTGGCGATCAAACTGGCGAAACGACGGCTGAAGAACTTGCTAACTGTGGTGTATCTGCAGAAGGTGATGCAGGGCAATTTGGTGGCGATATTAGCGATGATAACTCAGGTGTTCTTCGTTATATTGTTGTTAAGCACGCAGGTAAAACTCTTGGTAACGGCGATGAGCTTAATGGTATTTCGTTCGCGGGTGTAGGCTCTGCAACAAAAGTAGAATATATCCAAGTTCATCAAAATCTTGATGATGGCGTTGAGTTTTTTGGTGGTACTGTAAATGTTCGTAACATAGTACTTACTGACATTGGTGATGATGCATTTGATTGGTCGTTTGGTTGGACAGGTCGTGCGCAAAATATTTATATTCAACAAAGTGCTGTTGGTGGTGATAACGCTATTGAAGCGGATAACTCAGAATTTGATTCAAATGCTACACCTTTAACAAAGCCACTAATTTCTAACGTAACAATTGTAGGTGCTGATGGTACTAACGGTGTTCGTTTACGTGCAGGGACAGCGGGCGTTCTACGTAATGTAGTAATTACAGGACCTGAAGGTTACTCAAACTGTTTACGTGTGGGTTCTGACTCTGTAGCAAATGCAGAATCTGGTGAGCTTTCTATTGAAAACTCAGTAGTGGCATGTAGTGAAGATAATAACTTTGGTAGTGAAGCAATTGGTGGTGGTAATGTTCAATCTTGGTTTGAAGGCCAAACAGGTAACCAAACGCTGACAGCTGCTGGTCTTAGTTTAGCAACCGATGGCTTTACACCTAAATCTAGCTCACCATTATTAGGTTCGGGTGTTGATTCGTCAGACCTTGATTCGTTCTTTACTAAAACAGATTATATTGGTGCGTTTGATGGCGATAATAACTGGATGGATGGTTGGACAGTCGCTATAACGCCAAGTTTTCCTGATGATATTCAAAATGCCTTAGAGCAGGGTTTTGCTACTGATGTATCAGCAAGCTTTCCTGAAATCACAGACAAGCCAGTTTATCAGTTAACTTCTGATGTTGTATTCACTTCAGACGTAACATTAACTAACGATGCACATTGGATTCTAAAAGGCCGTACAGCCGTAGGTAATGACCGCGCTGATGAAACGACTTTATATGTTCAATTTGGTACTACGCTTATTGGCGAGTCGGGTGATGACTTTTTAGTTGTTCGCCGTGGTTCTAAAATAGAGGCCGTGGGCAGTGCAACTCAGCCAATTACTATGACGTCTATTGAAGATGTTACTGGTGGCGAAACGACTATTGGTCAATGGGGCGGTTTAGTGCTTTTAGGTAATGCACCGGCTAACTCGTGTGGCGATCAAGAAGGCGAAGCTACCGCTGATGAGCTTGCGAACTGTGGTGTGTCTGCTGAAGGTGACGCTGGCCAATTTGGTGGTAATGACCCAGAAGATAACTCAGGTACTTTAAAATACGTGGCAGTTAAACAAGCAGGTAAAACGCTTGGTAACGGAGATGAGTTAAACGGCATTACGCTTGCTGGTGTTGGTAGTCAAACAGAGCTTGATTACATTCACGTTCATGAAAATCTGGACGATGGTGTTGAATTTTTCGGTGGTACTGCAAACATCAGTCACCTGGTTTTAACTAATATTGGTGATGACTCACTAGATTGGTCATTTGGTTGGACGGGTAAAGCGCAATACGTACTTATCAAGCAAGCTGACTCAACAGGTGATAATGCAATTGAGGCGGATAACTCTGAGTTTGATTCAAGTGCAACTCCACTCACAATGCCTACAATTTCTAATGTTACTATTATTGGTAATGTTGGGGTTAACGGTATACGTCTACGTGCAGGCACTGCGGGTATGCTTAAAAACGTGGTTGTGACAGGCGGGGCAGATTATTCAAATTGTTTACGTGTAGGTTCAGATTCAGCTCCTCGCGCAGAGGATGGTACATTAACTGTTACTCACTCAGTTGTTGCATGTGAAACAGCAAATAACTTTGGTACGCAAGCAATTGGTACTGGTAATGTTGAGTCTTGGTTCTTAGGCCAAACAGGTAACTCTGTGCAAGCAGCCACAGACCTTGGTTTAGCAGATAACGGATATATGCCTTCGGCTGAGTCATTACTGTTAGGTAATGGTTTTGATTCTTCAAGCCTAGATAGTTACTTTGATTCAGTAGATTACATTGGTGCAATGGATGCACAAACAGACTGGACAGCAGGTTGGGTTAAGGTAGGTCTTTAATCCAAACCACATTATAGCCGAGCGAAAGCTCGGCTAATGTCTTGTTTTGTTTCGGAGTATAAAAATGAAATCTTTTAAACCCTCTTCTCTTGTTCTTTGTAAACTAAATTGCGCAGTTATGGCTGCAATTATGGGGCTATCAGTAAACACAGCTATAGCAGCCGAAGCCGAAGAGCAAGAAATAGAAGAAGTTGTTGCTGTAGGGCAACGATTAAAAGGCAGTGCGGGTGCGGTACTGCAAGAGCGTCAAAATCAGGCATTTGTTGCTGATATTATGGGTGCTGATCAAATATCACGCACAGGTGATGGCGATGCAGCTTCAGCGCTTCGTCGTGTGACTGGTTTAACCTTAGTCGATGGTAAATATATTTATGTTCGTGGTTTGGGTGAGCGTTATTCAAGTACCCAACTTAATAGCATGTATGTTCCTAGCCCAGATCCCACTCGATCAGTTGTTCCACTGGATTTATTTCCATCGGATATTATTGAAAGTTTAAGTGTGCAGAAATCGTTTTCTCCTGATATGCCAGCGCACTTTGGTGGTGGTAATGTAAATATACGCACCAAATCTATTCCTTCTGATTTTTTGTTTAAAATACAGTTAGGTACTTCATATAACACCTCTAACAGTGACACCGGTTATTTTTACAGTGGTGGTGATGATGATTGGATGGGGCGCGATGATGGTACACGTGCTTTACCTTCATTAATTTCTACAGCGCTTAAAAGTGATGCAGGACTTGAAGGTGACAGCAGTACTACGCTTGAGCAGCGTCAAGCGCTCCTACAATCTCTAGATTGGCAAGTTGGACCTACTGAGAAAGACGTTGATCCAGGCATGAATTTTTCAGTAGCACTAGGTGATAGGTTTGAGTCTGAAGTAGGTACTTTTGGCGTTCTTGCAGCTGTTTCCTATGACAATGAATGGGAAGTAGTTAAAGAGCAAAGCGGTACAAATTTAGGTAGTTTGGGCTGCGAAGACAAATGTTTTGCACAAACTTATGATGGCATATCTACTGAACAAACCGTTCGTTGGAGTGGCACATTAAATTTAGGTTATGAATTTAATAATAACCATAAATTTGAACTAACGAATATAGCTCTTCATGATATGAGTGACAGAGTGCGTAATCGTGACTTTTTCGATGCTAACGAGTCAGAAGAAGGTGTTACTGAGTTACGCCGTGTTGACGTTATGTATGAAGAGCGTGAAATGTTCTCTACGCAGCTCAAAGGGACGCATAACTTTCCTGAATTAGAAAATTTATTTTTTGATTGGTATGCCGGTACAAGCCGCGCCAACAGAGATGCTCCTGGCGCATTGGATGTTGTTTTTCAAACTAACTTAAATGATGGTGTATTTGAATCAGAGCAGTTACAAGATGTTGCTGCAACAAACGTAACACGTGATTATCAAACTTTGCATGATGACGTAGATACATATGGTTGGAATATGGGCATCCCGTTTTATGGTGATGGCTATGAGTTAGAGCTTAAGGTGGGTGGCGATTTTTCTGAAAAAAAACGTGATGCAAGTAATATTCAGTTTGGTATTACGCACCGTGGTATAACAGATGAATATACATTTGGCTCAAACATAGACCAAATTTTTTCTGACGAAAATTTAGCTAATAGTGAGTTTTATACAAGTATTACAGGCTCTGGTATTTTTGATGATGGTACCGCAGATGGTGATAAGTACAGCGCTGCACATAAGTTAGACGCTTATTATTTTATGGCCGACTTTTTCTACGAAAACACATGGCGTATAACCGGTGGTATTCGTTGGGAAGACTTTTCTCAAATATCAGTGCCTTTTCAGGCTCATACTAATTTCTTTGATGGAACAATTGAAGAAGTGAGCGAAGTTGCAATAAAAGAAGATAACTTTTTTCCTTCTTTAGCAATTACTTATATTATGGATGAAGAAATGCAGTTTCGCTTAAACTTAAGTGAAACGACGATTCGCCCAGATATGCGTGATGTAAGCTCAACTTATTATGTTGACCCACTAACAGAGTTTTTAGTGCGAGGCTCGCCTACACTTCAAAGCTCTAAGCTAAAAAATGCTGACTTTAGGTTTGAGTGGTACATGCCTTCAGGAAACAATCTATCAGTTGCTTTGTTTTATAAAGATATTGAAAACCCAATTGAAATGGTTGAGTTAGCGGGTGTTGGTGGAGCTGCTCCGCAATTACTAACAGCAAATGCGCAGTCGGGTGAACTAACAGGTATTGAGGTAGACTTTTTAACTGACTTTAGTTTTATTCATAATGATTTATCTGCCATATTTTTATCAGGTAACGTTACTCTATCGGATTCAAGTGTTGAGCTTGGCATAAACGATGCTGATGGGGTTGATTCATTATTTGAACAACAACTAAAAGAGGCGTTGGAAGCTGACTCTGTTTCTAACATTGTTACTAATAATAAACGTCGTTTAGTTGGTCATTCTGAATGGGTAGCAAACTTACAAATGGGTTATGACTCTGCTGATGGTTTTCATTCTACCTCAGTTGTTTATAACGTGTTTGGGCCGCGCATAATCGTACCAGGTACGCGTGGTAACGAAGACGCAGAAGAAAAGTCATTTCATTCTCTTGATTTAGTTTATTCTTACTTCCCTAACTTTAATACTAAAGTTAATTTTAAAGTTAAAAATATACTTGGCCAAGAAAAAGAAATTGAACAAGAAAACTTAACACTTTGGCGTCAAGAAGAAGGCACTGAGTTTAGTTTAAGCTTTAGCTACGAGTTTTAATTTTCTACCCAAGGAAGGGGGATATAATAAAACCTAATTACCTATTAGCCCTGTATTTAATACAGGGCTTTTTTATGACTATGAAAAATATTTAAGTTCTACTTTATTCACTAGTTTTAGCGCGCTGGTGGTGTTATTTTGACGTTAATGAAAATTAAATCTCACGCAATGAATTTAATTTTTAATGTATTAAGGCATCTTTTATGAATCAAACAGTGGAACAAACAATGAAAAAAGTAGGATTAGTCGGTTGGCGTGGCATGGTTGGCTCTGTGTTATTAGAACGTATGCAGCAGCAAAGTGATTTTGCCCATATCGACACCACCTTTTTCACCACCTCACAAGCGGGTCAACTAGGCCCTGATATAGCAGGCGACGCAAAACCATTGCTAGATGCAAGTGACATTAGCGAACTTGCTAAAATGGATATTATTGTTACTTGCCAAGGCGGTGACTACACCAATGCGGTATATCCAAAATTACGCGAGTCGGGTTGGGATGGTTACTGGATTGATGCAGCTTCAGCACTGCGTATGAGTGAGGACAGCATAATAGTGCTAGATCCCGTAAACAAAGATGTTATTGAACAAGGCTTAGAGCAAGGCGTTAAAACGTTTGTTGGCGGTAACTGTACAGTATCGCTAATGCTACTTGCATTAGGCGGTTTATTTGAGCAAGACCTAATTGAATGGGTAAGCCCAATGACTTACCAAGCAGCCTCTGGTGCTGGTGCACGAAATATGAAAGAGCTTATTGCACAAATGGGCGCTATTCATGCAAGTGTTGCCGAGCAATTAGATAACCCAAGCTCTGCTATTTTAGAAATTGATAAAATAGTCAGTGAAACAATGGCTTCAAAAGACTTACCACAAGACCAATTTGGTGTGCCATTAGCGGGCAGTTTAATCCCGTGGATTGACGTACCTATGCCAAGCGGTCAGTCTAAAGAAGAGTGGAAAGCGCAAGTAGAAGCCAACAAAATTTTAGGCTCTTCTAAGCAACCAGTGCCAATTGATGGTTTATGTGTTCGTATTGGCGCTATGCGTTGTCATTCGCAAGCGATGACCATTAAATTACGTGAAGATATTAGCGTAGAAAAAATTGAAGAAATTTTAGCGTCTCATAATGAGTGGGTTAAGGTAATTCCAAACGAGCGTGAAATTAGTGCCACAGATTTAACACCGGTTAAAGTAACGGGCACTTTAAGCATTCCTGTTGGCCGTATTCGTAAATTAGCGATGGGACCAAAATACATTAGCGCATTTACAGTAGGCGATCAGCTTTTATGGGGCGCGGCAGAGCCACTTCGTCGTATGCTACGCATAATTGTTGATGGTGAGTAATACCAATTCGCAATAATACTTAATCAATTGAGGGGTTAAATCTGACGTTAACTACGTTAAATATTTCTGATATAGAACAACTAAATAACGAAATTTTTGCCTTGTTATCGACACGATTTTCTTCCCTCAAAATAGATCACTTAATTAAGCGAATTGGTATAATATATAATCAGTATTAACAAAAGGGGTTGGCAATTTGCCAGCCCTTTTTAGTTTAATGGCTTATAAAACCGCTTAAGAGGCTAAAACAATACTTTTTTATGAATGTTCACTTTTGTTTATTATTGAACTTAAGTAAACTGTTTACATTGTGCAACAGCCTATTCAAGTAACATTAATGACCTCTCACACAAATAACTTTGCCAATAAGCGATTAGCATTTGTTAGCTCCTATTTTAGTTCTGCAATTGCTATAAACACGGTTGTTTCTTGTTTTCTTATTTTTAGCAGTATTAACCACAGCGCCTCGCAAGAAAAACTTTATTGGCTTTTTACGTTATCATTTATTTCATTACTTCGAATAGCAAGCCATGTATTTGTTAACAACACCCATGCTTTTAAATATCATCTGTATTTTATAGGTTTATTATTAACGGCTTTAACATGGGCTGCTTTTCCTATTTTGTTTTATGAAAACATGCAAATGCAGGAAAAATTTGTATCATTGGTTGTTTTTAGCTCCCTTGCTGGTGGAGGCGTTAATGTTTTAGCTTCAGATATTCGTTCCTCCTTGTCGTATATAACCTGCTTATTGGTTCCTTTTAGTATTTTATTACTTTTACAGCCTATTGAAGATGAGAATGTACTAGGTGTTTTAGGGCTCGTTTTATGGTTTATTTTGTGTTTTATAACGGCTTCACGTAGTGCAAAAGATGTAAAATCATCAATTAATAACGAACTTAAGTTAGATCAATTTATTGAAAACTTAGAAAACGAAGTGCAACTTCGTACCGAACAAATAATTTCTTTAGAGCAAAAAGACAACCTAACTAAATTGTTTAACAGGGGGAGCTTTGTTTCTAATGTTGAACTTGATTTAGCCAATCAAAATGATGATATTAAAGCTGTTTTATTTTTAGATATGGATGACTTTAAAATCATCAACGATAAATACGGTCACGATTTTGGTGATTTTGTGCTGGCTCAAACAGGTAAACGATTAGTTGAAACACAAACCCAAGGCGACTTTATTGCTTGTCGATGGGGAGGTGATGAGTTTATTTTTTATTCTCGCACTAACACCGAAGACGAACTTTTTGACTGTGTTTTTAGATTAGTTAAAACCTTAACGAAAACAGTAAGCATGGACAGCTATCAAGTAAATCCCTCTTTTAAGGTTGGGCTGTATTTTACGCGCGAAAATTTTAATCTTGCAGAGGCGATTAAATACGCTGATGTAGCTATGTATGAAGGTAAGAAAAGCCGTAATGAAATATCGGTATTTGACGAGCGAATGCATGAATCGCTTAAAAGAGAAGAAGTACTTCGCAGCTCAATTAAAGAGTGCGTAGAAAAAGGTGACTTTCATCTGTGCTATCAACCTATTGTTGATATAAGCACAAATGAAATAACTACGTTTGAAGTACTACTTCGTTGGCAGTTTAATGATGAATTTATTCCCCCTTCAGAATTTATAGATATTGCAGAGCGATATGGAAAAATTAATATACTCGGCGAATTTGTACTAGAGCAAGCTATTGCGAGCTTAAGTAGGCTAAATGCCGTAAATAGTAATATTGGATTGTCGATTAATGTGTCGGTGTTGCAACTAGAAAACCATAACTTTTTAGATTTTTTAGTTGCGCTTTTAAATAGATACGCAGTTAAACCATACAATGTGCATTTAGAAATAACAGAAACAGTCATGATTAAAAATTTACCGTATTTGTCTAAAGTGATTACGGCCATAAAAAATACTGGAGTGCGTATTTCTATTGATGACTTTGGTACTGGGTTTTCTTCTATATCGGTTTTAAAAGAGCTATCAGTTGATTACATTAAAATAGACAAATCTTATATTGATAATATTTGTGAGTGCTCAAAAGATAAAAGTATTGTTTCTGCGGTAACTAACATGTCGCATATGATTGGTTGCCAAGTAATAGCGGAGGGCGTAGAAAACTCCGCTCAGTTAACGTTATTACAAAGCTTAGAAATTGATAAATACCAAGGTTTTATATTCAGTAAACCAGTTAGATTTGATCAAGCACTATCCTTGATATATTAAAGGTACTCGCTGTTTTTATTTAGTTAAGCATTGCTGCATAAACCCAATTTTTTGTAGCAATTTTAAATTGGTATAACCTTTGCTGTTAATACTTAAATTAGCCACTTTAACTTCACTTAGGCTATTAACGATGTATTTTAAATACGATTTACGTAGTGTTGTTACAATTTTGCGTAATTCTTACATGTTTAAAATGCTCATTTGAAAGTATTAGGTAAAGGAAATTACAATGAGCTCGGTTTCTAATGTATTTCATAGCAAATGGTTTAACTCATTAGCGGTTATTTTATTAGTCCTTATTATTGCCAGAATAGCCGCACCTTATGCGCTTCAGCAGTATGTAAATTATCAGCTAAAACATACGCAAGGTGTTACGGGGCATGTTGGTGATGTAGATTTGTTTTTATATCGCGGTGCCTACGCGATTGACGACGTTGAAATTTACGCTGTTGATGCAACTTCAGCTCCTAAGCCTTTACTGAGTATTCAAACTCTCGATTTTTCACTTGCGTGGTCAGCCCTTTTAAAAGGGAATTTAGTCACAAATATGGCTTTTACGCGTCCTGAGATAGTTATTTACGATAAAGACCCCAATGCTTCTGAGCAAAATCAACAAGTAAAAGATGAAACCACTTGGGTGGGGCTGGCGAATGACTTAGTACTGTTTTCTATTGATACCTTAATAATTGAGCAAGGCAAGTTAACCTTAGTTAACTCAACCAATAGCGGTGAAAAACCTACTTTTATATCAAATATTAATGCCAAAATTGAAAATATAACGAATGCGCAAAACCTATCAAAAACACTTGTGACTAGTCTAAACGTAGAGGGGGCGTTAATGGGGGAGGCCGCATTAAAACTTGATGGCAAACTAGACCCTTTTAGTAAACATGCTAATTTTGATTTTAACGCAGAGGTGCAGCGCTTCTCAGTTAAAAATCTCGACACTGTATTTAAAGTGTATACACCGTTTGATATTGAAGCGGGGGGGATTGATGGCGCAATGGAACTTGTGGCTAAAGATAATAACTTAGATGGTTATGTAAAAGCGGGTGTTCAAAACCTGAGTGTATTTTCTTGGCGAGAAGATATAGAAAAAGATGATGACGGCATCTTTACTGCTATATTTGAAGGCAGTGTAGATTTACTGGGCTCTATACTTGAAAACGATGAGTCTAAGCTTGTTGCTGCACGCATTCCTATAGAGGGGCAATTAGATAATACGGATGTTTCGACTTTCCAAGCCGTTATTTCGGTTTTAAAAAATGCTTTTTTTGATGCGTTTAAAATGAAAGTGGATAATGTTATTTCTTTTGAAGATCCAAAGAGTGATGAATCTTTAAGTAATAAAAGTAATTAATGTATTTAAATATCCCAAATTAAACGTTTAACTCAAAGTAACACCAACATCATTGATGTTGGTGTTACTTAGTTTAGATATTTCTATTCGTCTTTACTTAATAGCGCTTTAAGCTCTGCAATTTGAACTTGTAGCTCATTTACCTGACCTTGTGTTGCAGGTAGAGAATCGTTATCCGCAAGCTCTTCTCGGGCATTTCGGTGCTCCTCACTCATTACTTCTAAAATCGCACCTACCATCATGTTTAAAAATACAAATGCAGTTAAGAATATAAACGTAAGGTAATATATCCAGCTTAATTCGTACACCGCCATTGTTTCGTACATTATGTCGGTCCAATCTTCAAACGTTGCTATTCTAAACAAGGTAAGCATTGATATTGAGACGTCTTGCCAAAGTACGGGATTGATTTCAGCAAACATCATGCTACCCATTGCAGCGTATATATAAAAAATAACAAACATTAATAGGGCTATATAACCCATTTGTGGAATGGCTTTAAGCAATGAGTTAACCAATAAGCGCAGCTCTGGGATCATCGAAACCAATCGTAACACTCTAAATATGCGCAACAGCCTAGCTATTAACATTGTAGAGCCAGCAGCAGGGTATAAACTGCCCAATACTATGATAGTGTCAAATATATTCCATCCCTTAGAAAAGAAGTCTTTAATTCCTTTGCTTGCAACAAAGCGAATTATTAGTTCAATTAAAAAGAATGCAGTAATGCCAACATCCATCCAATTTAGAGCAAGCTCTACGGTAGGATGTAGTGAGTAAGTGTGTGCACCTACTGTAAGGGCAGAAACAATAATTACAGCTATAACAAATGATTGAAATATCTTGCTTTTGTCTATACGCTGAAACAACTTTTGTAACTGCGACATCATAGTAATAGATCCTTTGGATATTAAGATTTTATGGCGCTAATATACAATAGTATCGTAATAATTTAACGCTTTTTCGATATAGAAAGTGTAAGGAAATTTAATGTTTATCAATAAACTAAAAAGCAGCGCATTACTTATTATTGGATCATGTGTTTTGGCTGGTTGCAGCTCTGATGCACGTTTTCATGAATTACAATCGGCGCGCCTTGATGAGTGTAACTATAAAGCTGACAAAGAATATTACGAATGCCTAGATAAACAAGACTCTAATTACGAAGAGTTTAAAAAACAGCAACAAGCCCAGACTAAATAAGTAACCTTTATATTTATGACTAAAACTCAAAAACAGCGCGATAAGAAAATTCGCTTAGCGCTTACTAATGCATGCGAAGCAATAAAAGAAATGGTAATTGGTTTTGATTATCTAACGCATACAGTTGATTTAAATAACGAAGTAAACACGTTAAAAGTACAATGTTACTTTATTGATGAGGTAGCCCGTGAAGATGCAAAACCGCAACTTGATGAGTTAACGCAGATTATACTTAGCCAGCTAGCAGCTATTAAGTTGAACGCAAAACCAGCACACATCTCATTTTTAGCCAATTAACAGCGGTTTAGTTGGTATGACATCACATGGACGTTATAATTAGATAAATTATTTTTAGGGTTTAAATTATGGCTGTTCCTTCGCGTTCGCAAATCTCACCAGGTACCACAGTAAATATTGTATTAAAAGAAGATCAACGCAGCGGCACATTAACTGAGGGTGTGGTTGAGCGCCTTTTAACAAAATCACCAAATCACCCACACGGTATCAAAGTACGTTTAGAAGATGGTCAAGTTGGCCGAGTAAAAGAGATTTTATAATGGCAACATTAACAGAGCAGGCTTTTTGGGATTTAGTAACAACGCCTGATTTAGGGCTCGATCCGCAAAGTGTGAGCGATAACCTAAAAACTAAACTGACTGATTTAAGCGATCAGCACCTTATTGATTTTGATAAACACTTTGGCATACATATGCGCAAGTGTTTTACCTGGGATTTGTTTGGTGCCGCCTTTGTGATGGCTGGATGTAACGACGATTACGGTTTTAGCGAGTTTAGATGTTGGTTAATTTCGCGTGGTAAAACAGTTTTCGAAAACGCTTTAGAAAATGCTGATTCGTTAGCGCAGTGTACACCTGTTTATTACTTAAATGAGCAGCCTTACCCGTATATTGATGAGTATGATTTAATAGCCGGTTTATTATTTGAAGAACGCAGCGAAGACGAATTACCGTTTATTCCATCAGGCAGCGATGAACCCAAAGGCAAACGTTTTAAAGACAAACCTAAGTTTTTAAAGCAAAGCTACCCTTTATTATTTGCAAAGTACTGGCAATAAAATAAATAGTAATTTGTGCGCTATTTAAACAATTTAATGAGTTTAATTTCCCTACAAGTAAGCGCATTGATATAAATCGTTTTGTTGTTTAAGTACGTATTAACTAAAGTACTTAACAGCAAAATGGTTTGTAATGCAGTATCTAGGATGAATCTTTGTGGATTTAAATGTGTTCAATCTAAGGGATTTATTCGCGGCACGAGGTTTGTAACCTAATAAGCTCGGTAATTGCTCTTGCGTTATCTTACTGGCTTACACACATGTAAGAATTAGTAATAGTCGAGCAAAGCTCCCTTAGCTGCTCGCGTCTTGGTTCCTGAATACGACTTCTCTCCTTTTATAGTAAATCTCTGTTATAGTTGTTAAAAGTTATAAAAGCTAAGTGATTAGGCATTTTGCTATTATTTAACACGCTGACTCACGAGGATACACCCACGAAATGAAATATTTAACACTCGCTTTATTAACTGTCGCTTTTACAAGTGCAAATGCTTTTTCTGAGCCGAGTAATAAAACACGATTTATACCGCTTTTAAAGTCAAAATTGGGAGCCTACGAAGTTGTGTCGAGCAACTCAGGGTTATGCGTTAACAGCAATTTGAGTTTGACAGATGAAAGTGATTTAAGTGCTGGTTTTAAACTTGGTGAGCAAATTGTATTTGGATCGCTCCACAATGGTACCCGAACCATTAAAAAACCAAACTTTTGCTTTATAACCAGCACGCTTAAATATAAAAGTGATGGCCTTGAAAACGGCTTAAGAATGAGCCGTTGTGAAAGCCCAGCAAACGAAAAAACAATCAGTCAAAGTATCAAATTTTTAGCTGATAACACACTCAAATACACATTGAGCGAACCCAATGTAGAGTGCACATTTAAAAAAGCAGATGAGAGTAAATAAAGCATCTAGTAAGTAGCAAATCATTCGCAGTATATTTTAGGGATATCGCGCCAACGCGTAGTGTACTGCGGCGATAAAAAATCACGGTTCATGTGCCACCGGTCATTTAATTTACTACTTGCAAGGCTTAGCATTCCTTTTCCGTATCGATTGTTAATTGTGTCTAAGCATTGCATAAGTTTTGGATTATCAGGGCTTTTATTAAATAAGTCATTTTGCTGAAACTGTTCTGATATTAGCTCTACCGCGCCCACACCACACTTATAAAACCGTATACCGGGTTGGTAAATCTTATTAAATACCTCAGATACAGCATTAGCCATCACGCAGGTGTCGTTAGTGGGTGAGGGGAACTTATACACAAAAGACTTTTTATAATATTTATTTTCGTGCGCGCCACTGGCTGCAAAAATATAAAGCTGGTGAGTGAGCGAGTGTTGCGCTCTTAGTTTATTAGCCACTGTGGTTACATGGTTAATTAGCGCTGTTTTAAGTGCTGTTGGCTCACATATGCGCTCTCCAAAACTACGGGTTGAATAAATCTCCCGCTTATCTTGTCGTACATCATCCCAGTTTAAACATGTTATCCCGTTAAGCTCGCTTACTGTGCGTTCAACAACCACACTAAATGCACGGCGCATTGCTCTAGGGTTTTGCTGAGCAAGATCCCAGGCGGTGTGTATATTCATTATTTTAAGTTTTTTAGCTAGCCGCCGGCCTATCCCCCACACATCTTCGCAGCTCATTCTTTGTAAAATAGCTTGGCGAGTTTGTTCGCTATTTATTACTGCTACACCATTAAAACCACTGAGCTTTTTAGCGGCATGGTTAGCGGCTTTTGCTAAAGTAGGGGTCGGGCCAAAACCAACACCTACAGGTAGCTTTGTTTCGCGCCATACTGTGCGCCTTATTGTATGACCGTATTCATGCCAGTCTTTAATTAATGATGTGTAGCCATCAAAGTGCAAAAACGATTCATCAATACTGTATATGTGCTGTGTATCGCAAAAGCGAGCGATGATATTCATCATTTTGTCGCTTAAATCAGCATAAAGCTCGTAATTGCTAGAGCGAATAACAACGTTGTTTTGCTCAAGTAAATGCTTAACTTTAAAGTACGGGCCAAATTTAGGAATATTTAAGCGCCGAGCAATAGGGCAAATAGCGCATACACAGCCATCGTTATTGGTAAGTACAACCACGGGTTTTGATCGAATAGCAGGGTCGAATACTTTTTCGGCACTGGCATAAAATGACACAGCATCAACTAAGGCATACATTTTAGTAACTCTGGGCTTTGCCTGTGCATTCTTATTGATAGCGTTACTACGCCTTCGAGCTGAAACTCGTCTGCAGAGGTGAGTTGTACAGGCTTATGTAAAGAAGACGCTGAAAGCAGCCGCGCATTGGTTTTATCAAGCAGTTTGCATACAAAAAGACCATTTAAGTTAGCAACAATAACGTCACCATTTTCTGCAGGCTCTGCACGGTCGATAACTAATAAGTCCCCTTCAAAAATTCCGACTTCTTGCATAGAGTTACCCGATGCTAGGCCAATAAAGGTAGCATTTGGGTGCTTTATTAAAAGCTCATCAAGGGTTACACCTAGCTCGGTGTACTGCGCTGCGGGCGATTCAAAACCACACACGCCTGCTTCTATATAAATGGGAATTACAAACATAACACAACCTAAAACGCATATACTGTATAAGTGTACAGTATATGCGTTTTGTGTAAGTTATGCCAAGAAATGTATAACCGATCAATCCATATTTTTGATCATTTGCTGTGCGATATCTAAAAAGTCTTTGATTTGCTGAGGGTTTAAGTTTTTACACATTTGATTATTTATTTTCTGCTCTGAGGCTAATAACTTATCAAAAAGAACTTTACCTTGCTCTGTGAGCGACAAAATAAAGCAGCGCTTATCGTGCTCACTTGCCTGTTTATTTATTAAATTTAAGCCAATAAGATCTTTAATTAAACGTGCTATTTGCGCTTTGTCGCGCTGCGTTTTAGTAACAATATCGTTAGCCGTACAGTTATTTACGTTCGCAATAATATGTATGCAGCGTACGTGCATAGCATTAATACCAAGTTCGCCTGCGTTAATTGCTTCACGAATTGTGACGCGGTAATTTTGCATCAATTCAAACAGCGTATTTGATAAAGGTGTATTCATAAAACTCTCAATGTAGTTGACAAAGTCAATCAATTTGTTATAGTTGATTTTATCAACCAATGGGGCGTTGTGCAATGTCTGCTTTTATAGCAGACAATTATTATACCAATCTGCTTATATATGGGGTCTATTTAAGGTTAAGAAAATTACGCTAGAACTAGGCTAAAATTTTTGTATCTAGTTGTTCTAAATAAAAAATTTTAACAACGTTATTATGAAATTTAATTCGTTAAATTGATCAAAGATTTATGCAAGTTGGTATTAAAGTCCAAGTTTTGTAAAACGAGGTAATGCATGGGTAAACAAATTCGCAAAGCTAACATATTAAGTACGCAGCAAATCACACCACACCTACAACGCATTGTTGTAGGCTCTGATGATTTTAACGACTTAACCTCACAGCACATTGGTAACTATGTAAAAGTACTGATCCCAAAAAATGGTGAAGTAGATTTTAACTTAAAAACAGCGTGTATGCGATCTTACACAATAAGGCATGTAGATGCACAAACAGGCGCGTTAACACTTGATTTTGTTATAAATATGCACCAAGGTCCGGCAACTGACTGGGCTAAAATTGCAAAAGTAGGTGATGAGGTAGGTATTGCAGGCCCAGGCCCTAAAAAGCTAGATAATTATGGGCATTCGCATTATGTGTTGCTAGGGGATTTAACATCGGTAAATGCAATAAAGGGGTATGCGCAGCAATTACCTTTAACTTCAAAAATTGATGCTTTTGTACATGCGCCCACTGAGCAAGACATTATTGATTTAGAAACAAGCCGCGATATTAATTGGCTTGTTACCGACAACGCTGACGAAGTGCTACTAAGCGCGCTTCAAAATTTGCACATTACAGCAGAGCCTCCCATTGTATTTATGGCATTGGAAGCTGGGCTTGTGCGTAAAGCAAAGACATTGTTAACAGAGCAATTTAATATACCACGCGGTAATATTGTTTCCTCAGGGTATTGGAAAAAAGGCGTGGATTCAGAAGGCTATAAAAAGCTGCGCCAACGTGATGCACAGCTTGCTTGAATACCTTAGAGCAAAATAACATATACCTATTTTGCTCTAATACCACTGCGTAGCTTGAATTGACCTAATAGGAGACCCATTTAAGTGTTTTATGCTAATGATGTAATACATTGTTAGCATGCATTTTTAGGAGCTGCTATTTTGTTAAATTCCATTCCTTTTTCGTTATTAGAACTTGCCCCCATGATCAAAGGGGACAGCGTTACTAACACTCTTCATAAAAGTACTAAATACGCTCAACGTGCTGATGAGCTTGGCTTTAACCGTTTTTGGCTTGCTGAGCATCATAATATGCCAGGTATAATTTGTGCGGCCACTTCAATTTTGGTTGGTCACATTGCAGGTAATACCAAAAAGATACGCGTTGGGTCAGGCGGTATTATGCTGCCAAACCACTCCCCATTAGTTGTTGCTGAACAATTTGGTACATTAGAGAGCTTATATCCAGGGCGAATAGATTTAGGGCTAGGGCGTGCCCCAGGTAGCGATCCTGTAACGAGTCGTGCATTAAACAACGATATGAGCCGCGCAGAAAATTTCCCAGGTGAGGTAACTGAACTGCAAACATTGTTAGGTCCTTACAATGGTACGCACCTTATACGTGCTATACCGGGGGAGGACACAAACGTTCCGATTTGGTTATTAGGCTCGAGTTTATTTAGCGCGCAACTAGCGGCGCAAAAAGGGTTACCGTATGTATTTGCAGGGCATTTTGCACCGCGCTTTGTGCACGATGCAATAGCGTTGTATAAGCGCGAATTTAAAGCATCAAGCGTACTTGATAAGCCATACGTAATGCTTGCACTGCCTTTAGTGGCTGCAGATACCGACGATGAAGCGCAATATTTATCGACTACTTCTAAGCAACGTGTACTCGAACTTATACGCGGTAATGAGCTGTGGCTAAAACCGCCTGTTGAAAGCATGGACGGGTTGTGGAGCGAACAAGAACGCGCTCATGTAGAGAACTTTTTAAGTCTAAGCGTAGTAGGCGGACATGTAAGTATTAAACACAAGTTAGAGATGATAGCTAAACAGCTAGAAGTTGATGAGTTTATATTTACCAATGATGTATTCGATAGTGAAAAACGCCACCGTGCACTCGAAATTTTAATGGAAATAAAACACTAAAATATAGTTAGTTAAGCAAGCGTACACTCTGGGCTTGTTAATATACAGACATCATCAAAAGTTAAACTTTTTTAACTCATTTTATTAACTTTAAGTGATGTCTGTATTTGTTATTTAAATATTCAAAGTAAATTTGATTGCTATTTTCAGTAAATATTTTGCTTTATATACCGTTCTGTTTTTTCAATTGAACTGATTTAAACAATCAATTTTAAGATATCACTTTTGTTTTTTATAATGTAGCTATTAAACCAGACATCATAAAATTAAAGGCAGGTACACCGTGAACTCTCTAAACACCGCAACAGCTAATTCAGTTAACAAAACAGCGCAGCCAAAAGTTGCTCTGATTGCTGAAGGTGGCGGGCAGCGAGGGATATTCACAGCTGGCGTACTTGATGCTTGGTTAGAGCAAAGCTATGACCCTTTTGATTTATTCATTGGTACTTCAGCGGGTTCGCAAAACTTAACTAGCTACTTAGCGCGCCAAAAAGGCTACGCTAAACGCCTGATCAGAGGGCTTTCGCGTAATAAGCGTTTTTTTCAGCTTGGTCGCGGATTAGTGGGTAAGCATATAGTTGATTTAGATTGGTACTTTGACAAAACCACTGAAGTAAACAGAGCTATAGATTTCAAAACAGCGAAAACTAGTTTAGGTGAGCGTGAACTACTTATAACAGCCACAAATGCACGAGACAGAAAAGCTTATTACTTATCGCCTACAGGTGATAGTGGTCAATGGCGTGATTTGTTAAAGGCTTCTAGCGCACTTCCGTTTTTATACAAACAAGGTGTAAAGTTAACACCTTGGTTAAACGCAAAAGCAGCGAATGAAACACATATTGTTGAAGAGCAAGCACAGAGCGATTTTTATCTAGACGGCGGTTTAGCCGCTCCACTCCCCGTGCGTGAGGCTTACAACCGAGGTGCTCGTAAAATTGTTGTAATAAGAACGGTTGACGCTAATTTTCAAGCGCAATCTGCATGGGTACAAAAGCTAAGAACATTTGCTATAGCATCGGGCTATTGTCCAAAAACATTAGACTACTTAATACAGCACGAGAAGGCTTATTTAGATGAGCTTGAGTTTATTGCAAATCCACCAGATGATGTAGAAATAATCCAAATTTTTGCAAACGAAAAACTGCATAGCAAATTATTAGGTAGTTCTAATAACGATTTACGTTTTGATCATAAATTAGGCTTAGCTGCAGGTCGATCTTATTTAGCGCAGCAAAGCCAATTTGAGATCAGCAATACGCATAATTACTCACAAAGCGAGTATCGTTACAATTAAGCCAATCGGATACCCAAATCATGAATAATACTGCGACTTAAAGTTGCAGTATTATTCATTTAAATGCCTTTTATTTAAATGACACCCACCCTAATTTGTACATTTATTAACCCCTGGATTCTAATTGGAAGTGCCTTGTGAATACTTAAAACATTATAAATGGGTGTCATTTAAGTATTCTTTTAAATATTAAAAATAACTTAAGTTGATGAAAGTAATATGCTTGTTTCACTATTTAAAATACCGTCAATTTCGCGTACTTGCCTTAGCACTCCATCAAACTCACTTAAATTTCCAGCTTGTAGTTCTGCAACTAAATCCCATGCACCATTGGTGGTGTGTAATTTTATAAGCTCGGGTATTCCGCGCATTGTTTTAATTACTTGTGAGGTAGATTTACCAACGACTTCTATCATCATAATTGCGCGCACAGCTTCTGTTTCTATGTGTTCGTGAACGCGTACAGTAAACCCTAATATTGCGCCTGAGCTAACTAATCTGTCTAACCTATTTTGAACTGTCCCGCGTGATACATTTAAAGAACCGGCTAAAGCTGAAACCGAAGCGCGGCCGTCTTTTCGTAATTCAGCTATTAAAGCATTATCAAGAGAGTCATAAATATAAGGAGTCATAAATCAAACCTTTAAAAGAAGTTACTGACCAAAATACATAAATTGTACATAACTGCATAGCAAAATGATAAAAATTAGTACTATTTGTGTAATTAATTGCCATATTAAATAGCACATAGCCTCGCTAAACTTGTTTTAAATTAACTAATACATTTATTCAAGAGGTTTCAGCATGAGTCATTTTATAGCACAGCCAAAACAAGGCGTTCCATTTGTTAGCGTTCAGGCAATGGTTAAGCTTATAAATAGCTTAGGGGTCGAAAACGTTTTGCTAGATCTAACACATAAATTAGAAACCGACTTTGCCCGTTGGACTGAGTTTGATAAGTCACCTCGCTATGCAGCACACTCACCAGAGGGTGTAATAGAGCTAATGCCTGTGAGTGATGGCCAAATGTTCAGCTGTAAATATGTAAATGGTCACCCAAAAAACACCTTTAGAGAACTTCAAACAGTCGCTGCATTTGGTATTTTAGCCGATGTAGATAGTGGCTATCCGGTTATGATAAGCGAAATGTGTTTACTAACAGCACTACGTACAGCCGCAACTTCTGCAATGGTAGCTAAATATTTAGCACCTAAAAACTCAACAACCCTTACTTTAATTGGTAATGGGGCACAGTCTGAGTTTCAGGCACTGGCATTTAAAGCTGTATTGGGCATAACACATATTCGTTTATACGATATAGATGCAAACGCGTCTAAAAAAGCATTTACTAATTTAAGTGCTTACGGGTTAAACGTAACTATTTGTAATAGCGCACAGGAAGCTGTGCAAGGTGCGCACGTTATTACAACCTGCACTGCCGATAAAACCAATGCTACAATTTTAACAAACGACATGATCCCACAAGGTGTGCACATTAATGCCATAGGTGGCGATTGCCCAGGTAAAACAGAGTTAGATGCTAAATTACTCGAGCGCGCTAATGTATTTGTAGAGTACGAGCCACAAACTCGAATAGAGGGCGAAATACAACAAATGAGTGAAAGCTTTGTTGTAACTGAGTTTCATAAAGTCGTTAATAAGCAATCGCTTGGCCGTACTAGCCAAGACGAATTAACTATTTTTGATGGTGTAGGCTTTGCGAGCGAAGACTTTACAGCGCTTGTATTTATACGCGAGCAACTTATTAAAAGCGGTGAATTTACATTGCTCGATTTAATTACACAGCAAGCCGATCCGCGCAACTTGTTTTCGGTACTTAATACAGAGCAAACATCAGCACAAGAGCACGTAGCATGAGCCACGTAAACCAAGCCCCCAATGCTGTAGTGATGGTAAGGCCACATCACTTTACATCTAACCCACACACAATGCTCGATAACGCATTTCAAAGTGAATGCTTAGCACAAAATCAAAGTGAACAAGCATTTAAAGAAGTGACTAATGCCGTACAAATATTAAAAAATGAAGGGGTAACAGTTCACCTTTTTGAAGATGAGCAAACACACACTCCCGATTCAGTTTTTCCTAACAATTGGTTTTCAACTCATCAAAGTGGCCAATTAATAATCTATCCAATGTTTGTAGAAAACAGAAGGTTAGAATATCGAAAAGATATTATTGATTTTTTAACGGATCACTATAAAGTGTCTTCAGTGACTGATTATTCATTTTTATCGAAAGAAAATTCATTTCTTGAAGGCACTGGTTCACTGGTTATCGATCATCAAAATAAACTCGCTTACGCGGTAGAATCAAAAAGAACTACCAAGTCGGTGGTTAATACAATATGTGAGCAATTAAAACTATCACCCATAGTGTTTAACGCATATGACGAGCAAGGAACTGCGGTTTATCACACTAATGTTTTAATGTGTATTGCTACAAAATTTGTAATGATCAGTTTAAATATGGTGCCAATTGAACAACGTGCACAGTTAGCTAAACATTTTTTGAAAAGCCATCATCAAGTTATCGATTTAACGCTTGAGCAAATTAATAACTTTTGTGGCAATGCTATTGAACTACAAGGTAAAAATGGTCGTATTTTAGCCTTATCGCAAACTGCGTTTAATGCACTTACACCTGAGAAAATAACAGTTATACAAAAAACGGCTAAGCTTGTGCCATTACCTATACCTACTATTGAGTCGGCTGGTGGCTCAGTTAGGTGCATGATTGCAGGAGTTCATTTGCAAAATAAATAATGTATAGTTTTAAGGCAGCTTAGCTGCCTTATTTACATTAAATTTTTAGTCGATGTCGTAAGCAAATGCCGTTATACCCAAAAAAGGGTATTAATATAAAAAATATAAGAAGGAATTAGCAATGTTCGATACCGTCGTCAAAAGCGTAAACAACCTTTTGTGGGGAGAAGGTCAGGTACTTATTTATATACTCTTGTTTACAGGGATATGGTTTTCAGTACGACTAAAAGCAATTCAAATACTTAAATTTAAACATATGTTTAGCCTTTTAAAAGGCAGTAGCAAATGTAAAAAAGACGACATTTCATCATTCCAAGCATTGTGTACAGGGCTTTGCGCACGAGTAGGCACTGGTAATTTAGCCGGTGTGGCTGTGGCAATTTCACTTGGCGGCAGCGGTGCAATATTTTGGATGTGGGTAATAGCCATATTGGGTATGGCTACAGGCTTTGCCGAAAGTGTACTTGGGCAAGTATATAAAGTGCGCGATAGTGGCGGCGAGTTTAGAGGGGGCCCTGCGTATTATATTCAACAAGGTTTGGGTAGCCGGGCGTTTGCAATTGTGTTTGCTGCGTGTTTGTTTTTAGGTTACGGCTTTACGTTTAGCGCAATGCAAACTAACACAATTACAGACGCACTTAACTACGCGTTTGAAGTTCCTACATTTTATTCAGGCCTGGTCATTACCGTACTAGCCGGCTCAATTATACTCGGTGGCTTTAAAGCAATTGCCCGATTTGCAGAGCGTGTTGTGCCAATAATGGGCATTGTGTTTGTACTTGCTGCCGTAATTATTACTATTATAAATTTCACGCAAGTACCCGCCATGCTTAAAGATATATTTTTATCAGCGTTTGGTTTACAAGAAGCAGGCGCCGGTGCAATGGGCGCTGCCATTAAAAACGGTATTCAACGTGGTTTATATTCTAATGAGGCCGGTGCAGGTAGTGTGCCGCATGCTTCAGCAAGTGCCAGCCCAATACCTAATCACCCTGTAACGCAAGGTTACATACAAATGCTAGGCGTATTTTTCGATACAATAGTACTGTGTAGCTGTACCGCGGTGATCATTTTATTAGCCGATATAGACATAAGCGGTGAAATGGAAGGCATTCGTTTAACACAAAGCGCGATGACCGCTCATTTAGCACAAGGTGGTGTTTACTTTGTAGCAGCCGCTATAACCTTATTTGCTTTTACATCGGTAGTGGCAAACTACGCCTATGCAGAGAGCAACTTGCACTTATTTAAGCTCGACAACAAAGTAGGGCGCGGCATTTACACTTTGCTTTATTTATCAATGATGTTGTGGGGCGCATCGGCCACATTAAAAGAAGTCTGGGATTTAGCCGATATTGCCTTAGGGTTAATGACAGTGGTTAACGTTATCGCTATTATACTGTTAACGCCGACTATTTTGTCTGTTACGAGCGATTACCACGCACAAAGAGACAAAGGTTTAGAGCCCGAATTTAAAGTAAAAGATGTAAAAGTACAGGGTAAATGCGAAGACGGCATTTGGGACTAATTCAGCACACTTAACTACAAAAAGCGGTTTTATGGCAATATAAAGTCGCTTTTTAATTTGCATAAATATTCACTTTCAGTATTGTAAGAAAACTATAGCAACCAAAATAAAGGCACAATTTTTTAGATGATCGAGATTCACGCAGGGAAAACAGCGGCTAAAATTATTAACGAACAGGGCTTTAAACCTGAACTTTTTACCTCTTTTTTAGGTGCAAGTGGCGGTCCTAAATGGTTTACATTATTTGGCTTAGATAAATATATTTTTGGTGAATTTTTTAAAAGCCGTACCCAACCACTTAATTTAATTGGCTCATCTGCTGGCGCTTTTCGCTCTTCGTGTTTTGCACAAAACGATCCTGTTGCTGCGATTGAGCGCTTAGCAAAATCGTATTCGCAAACGCGATATTCAAGTAATAAACCTACACCAAGTGAAATCACAATAAAAGCGCGCGCATTACTTGAAGATGTTTTTGGCGATAACGGCGTAACCGAAATTATAAATAACCCAATATTTAAAGCGCACTTTATAGTAGCAAAATCGAATGGCTTTATTGCCAGCGAAAATAAACTTATACAACTTATGGGCTTGTCAAAAAGTTATATGTTAAACCGCGTTAACCGAAAATTATTAGGCTCACAGTATGAGCGCTTTATATTTGGCCCAGCAACAAGTGACTTATCAATTACCGACACCTACAATTTTAAAACGCAAAGCATAGCGCTTACTCAAAATAATTTAAAAGACGCGTTACTTGCATCGGGTTCAATACCACTTGTTATGCAAGGCATAAAAAATATTGAAGGCTCGCCGCAAGGAATATATCGCGATGGCGGAATAATTGATTACCACTTTGATTTAAAAATTAATAACCCAGGCTTAATTTTATATCCGCATTTTAATAGTGAGCCAAAAGCAGGGTGGTTCGATAAAAATTTAAAACGTAAAGTATCACCACTTAATTACGATAATGTGGTAATGATCACTCCATCAAAAGAATTTATAGCAAGCTTACCGTACGGAAAAATTCCAGACAGAAATGACTTTACCGATCTTGATGCAGACACGCGTATAAAATATTGGAATACCGTGTTTAGTGAGACCGAGAAGTTAGCTGATGATTTTGACAGAAAACTCAATAGAGAAAATGTTGAATTGAAAATAATTTGATGATCTAATCTATCAAGTAATGACGTTCTATGTCTGGTGGTTAATTGATAATTTAAATATTACGGTACTAATATTAAAGAAAAGGGCGAAAGCCCTTATTGCTAACGCTTAAGAATACTGTAAAGCAATATAGTTTGTCTTTTGTTACTAATGAATTTTAATATAAGGCTTCATTAACTTGGTTAGCTCTTTTAAAAAACAATTTAAATTAGAACTAGCTTCTCTATTGTATTCATAAATCATTTCTAGGACAGTTGGTTCATCAGTGCTTTGCATTGCTCTTTTAGTACCATTAAAAGATACTGCACATTCATGTACTTTATCTAGAAATTTATAAATTCCAGATTTTGATGGAAATAGTAATTCTGAAGCATGAAATGAAGCAATAAAGTGGCTAAAAGTAATGTCAGAAATATATCCATTAGTATACTCTTGATATAGCTTCTGTGAATCTATATAAACTTTATATCTGCTATTAAAAAGAGCTAAATTAAGATTACGTTTTTGTATTCGAGTTTGAATGGACGCAATTACAAACATAGCTATAGCTATAAAAGCTGAGACCAGGGATACAATGAGTGTTAAGTTATCTATCGTGTTGATAGGCATTTTCTTTATCCTTGTTTATTTATTTAGTCTATCATATCAGAAAGAAAACAAATAAAAAGACTTATAAATCAGTGCTTTAATTGACCGTGCAGTCACTTAAACTAAAGTTTTTATTAACTTCCTGTTCTTTAAGATATTTCACCAATTATATTTAAAAGCTGGCTTTGTAGGTTAGATAAATAAATGTTCTAAGTTTTATTTTGTGCTTTAAATATTTTATATATCTTTTCTGATATTCATTAAACAATGAAGAGAGGATGATAAGCATTGTATATTGGGTTTTATAAACGTTAGATTATTTTAGCCGATAGCTGATTACCCATAAATTACGTTATGTTAAATTACATGGGTTTTAATAAAGCGAGCGTGATTATACAAACCAGCTCGCTTTTAGGAGAGTAATTTGGAGGTTAATTAAGCTCTGAATCAACCCAAAACTTAGTGCCTTTTAATACAGCTTGTAGTGCAAGGCCATTTTCGGTTACAGAATATACAGTTACTTGATCTGCAATCGCTTCGGCAACCAATGCACCGCCTTTATCTTCATATTTAGCTGCTGCATCAGCGTTTCCGCCAAAAGCCCAACCATGTTCAATAAATCTATTTAGTGCAGCTTGATTATGAAAAACCATTACAACGTTAAAATCTTTAACCCCTAAACCAAGTCCTAAACCGGCTTCACCCATATTCATGTAAGTCGATTTACCTGTGAGGTTATTTTTAACTACGCCGTAACCGCCACCAAAACTGGCTAAAACTACATTTACGTTCGCGTTATCAAAAACAGCGTAACCAGCCGAATTAGCAATTTGTTTTTTAACATCAGGTTTTTCAGCGTATAATTTATCTAATGTATTTGTTTTCATACTTTGTACAAGTGCACGTTTTTCGCTTGGTGATGCACTACCTGTAGTAGCACACCCAGTTAACGCAACAGTTAATGCAAGTACGCTTAGTATAATTAGTTTTTTCATAATGTTTTCCTTAATAAGATATAGCAACCAACAACCATAGAATAATCACAGTATTAAAATAATTAGAGCTTTACTATGTCCAATACTAGACAGTATCGGACTTTAACGTTATTCTGTAAGCCTATTATTTAATTGAATATTAATACATTATGCTTGTTGCTTTGGTTGATACGTTAAAACAATTAAGATATCAAATTGCCCATCTAGATGACGGTACTCTAAATTCAGAATACCCAGAACTTGCATCCTTTATACAGGAAGTTGGCTTGACTGTAACTGAATCAAAAGCCGATCTGACATTCTTATATCAGTTTTTATATGTTTATGGCAGAAAATCAGAAGCGACTTATAGCCGTTTTCGAAATGAGCTTGAACGCTTTTATTTATGGTCGTGGTTAATAGCAGAAAAATCAGTATTCGATTTAAAACGTGAAGATATTGAAGCTTACATTGATTTTATGGTTGAACCTGATAAAGAATGGGCTGCAACTTCAGTGCAATGGCGTTATAAAGATGAGCAAGGAATTCGTCGATTAAACCAAAATTGGCGCCCTTTTATGCTAAAAGAATCAACTGCCAGCCAACAAACTTTATCGGCCATGTTTACTGCCTTAAATGTATTTTATAAGTTTGCCCTACTCGAAGAAAAAACATTCGCGAACTTTGTCCCTGTTGTTAAAAAAAATAGTCCGTACTTAGTTGTTCAATCACAAATTCAAATTCCTGATACATTAAGTGATATTCAATGGGAATACGTTTTTGGTGTAACTCGTGATTTATGCGAACATAACCCTGATTTAGAGCGAAACTTATTTACGCTTGCCTGCTTAAAAGGTCTTTATTTACGAATTTCAGAATTATCTGAGCGCCCACAATGGTCGCCGGTAATGTCTCATTTTTGGCAAGATAATGATGGATTTTGGTTTTTACGTATAATGGGTAAAGGTAATAAATTACGAGATGTAACCTTAAGTTATGATTTTGTTGAATATTTAAAACGATACAGATTATATCGAGGTCTACCTGCCCTTCCTCGGGTTGATGAATCTGAGCCGTTAGTTCATAAAATTCGCGGTCAAGGTGGTATGACCGTAAGGCAAATTAGGCGTTTAGTTCAACAAAGTTTTGATTATGCTCAGCAATCATTACTTGATGATGGTTTTAAAGATGACGCTGAACAACTTGGCGCTGCAACTGCGCATTGGCTTCGCCATACTGGTGCTACACATGATGCGCAAACCAGACCGCTTAAACATTTATCAGAAGATTTAGGCCATTCTAAAATTGCGACTACCGATCAAATTTATATTCAAACAAATATTAAAGAGCGAGCAAAATCAGGACTTAAAAGGAAAATTTAATGGAGTATTTAGTAATAGCATTTATAGGCGGACTATTTTTAATTTATTCTTTAACACTTCGCCAGTTAGAAAAAACAGAAGTAACAGGCCCAATGTTTTTTGTTGTTGGGGGAATATGTTTAGCTTTAGTGCTACCCAACGAAGGGGATAAAATAAAAGAAGGTGTTGATCTTTTATTACCATTTATAGAGCTTACGCTAAGTATATTTTTATTTTCTGATGCAGCTAAATCAAAGCTAAGTGTTTTAAGACATAGTTTTCAGTATCCTAGTTTACTGTTGTTTGTTGCCCTACCCTTAACTTTGTTACTTGGTATTGCTGTTGCTTTATTTTTCTTTGCTGAGCTTTCAGTTATTCAAGCGGCGTTGCTCGCAATTATTTTAACGCCTACCGATGCAGCTTTAAGTAAAGGGTTACTAGCAAGTACACAAGTGCCTGAAAAAATACGCGAAGGAATAAATACTGAAAGTGGTTTGAACGATGGATTATGCGTACCTATATTTTTAATATTTATATTACTCGCTAAAAACCCTGACTCAGCTATTACTGCAACACAAACATTAAGTGTGTTTGGCCGAGAGCTTGGCTTGGCTTTATTAATAGCCATTACAAGCATTGTTGTTTTTATACCGAGTTTAAACTTTGCAATGAAACGTCATTACTTTGCACAAAATACCAGTCCATTTTTATTACTCGGTTTTGCCATGGCTGTGTTTTCTGTCACTCAGTATTTTCATGGCAGTGGATTTATTGCGGTGTTTATTGCAGGTTTATTATTTGATAAATTTTCGACTGAAGAAGTTAGAACAGAATTAATTGAAGACTCAGAACACATTGCAGATTTTACATCGCTAATGATTTGGTGCTTGTTCGGGTTTGTTTGTGCTTACTTAGTTATTCCGAAATTAAATACTGAAATTATAATTTACGCTTTGTTAAGTACAACATTGATTAGAATAATTCCTGTTATGTTGTCACTGCAGTTTACGGCATTGAATATTAAAGAGCGTTTTACATTTGCGTGGTTTGGACCAAGAGGATTAGCATCAATTGTTTTTACATTGATGGTGATTGATACGCAAATAGAAAACAAATATCAAATAGCGACAATAGCAATGACGACTATTTTGTTTAGTGTATTTATTCATGGTATAAGTACAAAGCCAATTGCAGACAGTTTCGCTAAAAAATCTAAATAGCTTTTATAAAAATTAGTGAATTTTTTGCCGAGGTATCAAGGCGTTTTTCCAGCCTCAAAAACGATCATTTAATTAAGCGAATGGGTATTAATAAAAAAAGGCGTAACTTATTTTTAAGTTACGCCTTTTTTTTAACTTTTATTAGCTAAGTACCTGTGCGAGTAATTCAATTGGGTGTTTTGGTTTAAACTTTTCAAAACGTTTAACTTGGCTACGACAAGAAAATCCCGTAGATAAAAGTTGCTCAGATTTATTTTTATCTACAATTGGTTTCCAGCTCATTTCGTAAAGCGCACGTGAGTTATCTTGATTTTGTGCTTCGTGGCCATAAGTTCCCGCCATTCCACAACAACCTGTATTTGTTGTTTTTAATGTTAAACCAATATCACTGAAAATTGTTTGCCAAACATTTGCCGCTTTTGGCAGTGCAGTTGTTTCAGTACAGTGACTCAGTAATGTAAATTCGGTATCTGTATTTTGCTTTGCGCTTAGTGATTTAAACGATTGTGTTTCTAACCACTCATGGGCAAGTTGCACATTAAATTCACCACGGTTATTTTCTAAAATTGTATTATATTCATCGCGGTAACACATAACGAGTGACGCATCTAAACCGACTAGGGGTGCATTAATATCATTTAATTTATTTAAAAACTCAGCTGCATTTTTAGCTGTAACTTTAAATTCATGCAAAAAACCTTTTACGTGTTGCGGTTTACCATTTGGTTTAAAAGGTAATAGCATTGGTTTTTTGCCAAGTTGGGTTATTAAAGTAATAAAACTTTCTACTAGTTCGGCTTCGTAAAAGCTCGTAAATGGGTCTTGTACTATTAATACATATTCACTTTGTTGCTCTGCATTTAATTTATTTAATAAATCAAAATCAAATTTTTGTGTTTTAGTAATACGCTTTGAAAGTGCAGGAATACTTAACTGTGGTGTATCAACATAGCCAACTGTTTTTTTAATAACATTGCTTACTAATGATGTTTTAACAATTGGGTTTATAACTTTTGCAAACTTTGCCATTAATGGCGCGCTGCTTTCTATGTTACCAACAAGGTAATCTTTTAGCGGACGCGCATAATAACTATGATAATAATTTAAAAAGCGCGAACGAAAAGTAGGAACATCTACTTTAATAGGGCAAGCAGTTGTACATGCTTTACATGCTAAACATTCATCCATTGACGCTTTTACTTCGTGAGAAAAGTCGTAAATACCTTTTCGTTTTTCGCGGCTGTGAACAAAACGTTCCCACCAGGTGATTACTTCACCTTTGTTAAGCTGCTTTTCTACTTCGAGTAAATCTACATTTTTTGACTCTTGTAAACGAAGCCATTCGCGCATTAAACTTGCGCGTCCTTTTGGTGAATTACGACGATCGCCAGTTACTTTATACGATGGACACATAGGTGAATTTTCATCGTAATTAAAGCATATGCCATTACCATTACAGGTCATTGCATTGTTAAAACTGGTTTTAACTTCTATTGATATTTGCTTATCGAAGTGCGATCTCTTTTGTCCATCAACACTAACTAGTGAGTCTTCACTATCGATAGGAGTGCATATTTTACCGGGGTTGATGCGGTTGTTAGGATCAAAAGCTGTTTTTATTTTACGAAGTTGCGTATATAAATGCTCACCAAAAAATTCAGGACTATATTCACTTCGGTAACCTTTACCGTGTTCGCCCCACATTAAACCACCGTACTTAGCGGTTAGTTTTACTACCTGATCTGAAATAGTTCTAAGTAGTTTCTCTTGTTCTGGGTCGCACATATCAAGTGCTGGGCGTACGTGTAAAACCCCAGCATCAACATGGCCAAACATACCATACTGTAAATTATGGCTGTCGAGTAATGCTCTAAATTCGACAATATAATCTGCTAAGTTTTCAGGGGGTACTGCAGTGTCTTCTGCAAAGGCGAGTGGTTTTTGACTGCCTTTTACATTACCTAATAAACCCACAGACTTTTTACGCATTGCGTAAATTTTAAGTATATCGCTTTTATCACTGGTTAACTGATAACCAATAACGCCATTAGTTTGATTTGCTACGCATTCGTCTAGAAGTTTACAAAGCGTGTCTACTTTGTCTTTTATATCATCGTTTGATACTGCATTAAACTCGACCATGTTAAGGCCTTGCATATCTTTATTTGGTACGTCGGTTATTAAGTCCGATACTAAATTCCAAATAATGTCTTCACGTGCTAAGTTTAAAACTTTGCTATCTACGGTTTCTACCGATGTTGCGCGTGCATCAACTAAAAACGGTGAATGACGAAGTGCTGAGTCAAAACTATCGTATTTGATATTTATAAGGGTTTTAAATTCGGCAATAGGCGTTAGGTTTAATTTAGCTTCAGTTACTATACCTAATGAGCCTTCTGAACCCGTTATTAAGCGGCTCATATCAAAAGTTAGTAAGTCATCACTTAGCACATGCTCTAGGTCGTAGCCGGTTAAAAACCTATTTAACCGTGGAAACTTAGCTAAAATAGCTGCGCGTTCATTAACTGAAATATCTAAAACTGTTTTATATAAACTACCAATTAGAGAGTCTTGCTCGGCTATAATTTTTGCTTTGTCGATGTCTATTGGTGAGGTACACATAGGTGTACCATCGACTAAATAAGTTGTAAGCCCTAAAACATGATCGCTTGTTTTTCCGTAAACTAGCGAACCTTGCCCAGAGGCGTCAGTACTTATCATGCCACCAATAGTTGCCCTGTTACTGGTAGATAAATCGGGCGAGAAGAAAAAACCATAAGGTTTTAAAAAGTCATTAAGTTGATCTTTTATTACGCCGGTTTGAACGCGTACCCAGCCTTCTTCTACATTTATTTCGAGGATTTCGCGCATATAGCGAGACAAATCTACAACAATACCTGGTGTTAACGATTGACCGTTAGTACCTGTTCCGCCACCACGAGGGCCAAAAGTTAAAGATAAAAATGGGTCGCGAGATGCAGTTTGCAGTGCGAGTTGAATATCTTTTTCATTTTTTGGAAAAATAACACCTTGGGGTATTTCCTGATACACACTGTTATCGGTTGAAGCAGTAATACGCGTTGCATAACTTGCATCGGTATCTCCACTAAAACCTTGGCTTGCAATGGTATTTAGGTAATTTGCGACAAGTTCTGTCGCGGCATCTTGCTGTGTAATTGTTGCTATCATGACGGCGATATTTTAGGGCATTTGACTAATTATATCATGGTGATGGCGAATAGAAATTGAAGATTTTACAGTTTGTAACACTCTTTTAGTCGATTTTAATGCAGCTTAAATTATACTCAAGTTAACGAGTAATGAGGTGTGTTATATGAAAAAATTACTATTACAGATCAGTGGCGTGCTATTTATTTTACTAGGGTTATTTTTTGCGGTTGTACCAGGACCATCACTTATATTTTTTATGGCGGGTTTATTGTGTTTTTCGTTTTATTACCCTAAAGCGCGACATTACTTATCACTTTGCCAAAAGGCGTTAACTAAATCATGTGCTTATTTAGATAAAAAAATAGCCCGTTAATTTAACTTTTAATTGGGTATAAAAAAATGCCAGCAATACATTGCTGGCATTTTTTATAGCTTACCTATTTATTACTTTGCTAATTTTTTAGCTAGGTATAACCATGTTTCTATTACTGTGTCTGGATTGAGTGAAACAGAGTCAATGCCCTGCTCTACTAACCATGCTGCAAAGTCTTCGTGATCTGAAGGACCTTGACCACAAATACCTACGTACTTGCCTTTTTCTTTAGCTGTTTTAATTGCCATAGAAAGTAGTTTTTTAATTGCTGGGTTACGCTCATCAAATAAATGTGCGATTAAACCTGAATCACGATCAAGACCAAGCGTTAACTGTGTTAAATCGTTAGAGCCGATAGAAAAACCATCAAACATTTCTAAAAATTCATCAGCAAGTAATGCATTTGAAGGCAGCTCACACATCATGATTACTTTAAGACCATTTTCACCACGTTTAAGGCCATGCTCTTCTAGTAATTCAATTACGCGTTTACCTTCTTCAAGGGTACGTACGAATGGGATCATGATTTCAATGTTTGCCATATCCATGTCGTTTCTTACGCGTTTTATAGCTTCACATTCTAATGCAAAACAATCGCGGAAGTCTTCAGAGATATAACGTGCGGCGCCACGAAAACCAATCATTGGGTTTTCTTCTTCTGGCTCGTATTGCTGGCCACCAACTAGGTTTGCGTATTCGTTTGATTTAAAATCAGACATACGCACAATTACACGCTCCGGTGCAAAAGCACAACCAAGCGTTGAAATACCTTCAACCAGTTTTGTTATGTAAAACTCTACCGGTGATTCGTAACCGGCAATCATGTCAGTAATTTCTGCTTTTAATGCATCGGTTTGCGCATCAAAATTTAATAACGCTTTAGGGTGAACGCCAATCATACGGTTGATAATAAATTCAACTCGCGCAAGGCCAACACCTGCATGCGGTAAGCGTGCAAAGTCAAAGGCGCGATCGGGGTTACCCACGTTCATCATTACCTTCATTGGTAGTTCTGGCATTTTATCAACGCGTGACGTTAGTATTTCAAAATCTAAAATACCTTCGTAAATAAAGCCGGTATCGCCTTCGGCGCACGATACTGTTACTTCTTGTCCCGCTTTAATTAAATCAGTTGCATTACCACAACCAACAACTGCTGGAATACCAAGTTCGCGTGCAATTATTGCCGCGTGACACGTACGGCCACCACGATTTGTAACAATCGCTGCTGCACGTTTCATGATTGGTTCCCAATCAGGGTCGGTCATATCTGTTACTAAAATGTCGCCTACTTGTACCTGGTCCATTTCTTTAATTGAATCAAGAACACGTACAACACCGCTACCAATTTTGTGACCAATTGCACGGCCTTCAACAAGTACATTACTTGTGCCATTTAATTGAAAACGTTCCATTACGTTTGAGTCTTCGTTTGAGCGGACAGTTTCTGGACGTGCTTGAACTATATATAGTTTGCCGTCGTTTCCGTCTTTTGCCCATTCGATGTCCATAGGACGACCGTAATGTTTTTCAATGATTACAGCTTGTTTGGCAAGATCTTGCACTTCTTCATCTGTAATCGAAAATTTATTAGAAAGCTCAGGGTCAACATCAACGATGTCTACTTGCTTACCATGTGCTTTGTCTTCTGAGTAAATCATTTGTATGACTTTAGAACCAATATTACGACGTACTACTGAAGGTTTGTTTTTAAGGAGTGTTGGTTTATGAACATAAAATTCATCAGGGTTAACGGCGCCCTGTACAACCATTTCACCTAAGCCATAGCTTGATGTAATAAATACAACGTCTTCAAAACCAGACTCTGTATCAATACTAAACATTACGCCAGATGCTGATTTATCTGAACGTACCATGCGCTGTATACCTGCTGATAACGCTACACCACGGTGATCGTAACCTTGGTGAACACGATATGAGATTGCACGGTCATTAAATAATGAAGCAAATACGTGTTTAATAGCGACCATGACTGAATCGATACCGACAACGTTAAGGAAAGTTTCTTGTTGGCCTGCGAATGATGCATCTGGCATATCTTCAGCGGTAGCTGATGAACGTACCGCAAATGAAACATCTGCTGCAGTATCGCCATGGAGTTGGCTATATGCGTCGCGAATGGCTTGATCTAGGTTTGGTTGGAATGGTGTGTCGATTATCCATTGGCGGATATCGGCACCGACTTTAGCGAGTGTATTTACATCATCAACATCAAGTGTATCTAGGATGTCATGAATTTTGGCGGTGAGTCCTGATTGATCTAGAAACTCATTAAAAGCATCTGCGGTAGTTGCGAAACCACCCGGTACTTGTACACCTGCGTTCGCGAGGTTTGAAATCATTTCGCCAAGTGACGCGTTTTTACCGCCAACTCGAGGAACATCTTGCATACCAAGCTCTTGATACCAGAGAACGTATTCTTGCACGGATCTTTCTCCAAAAAAAACAAATTGTAGGTCTAACTGTGAGAGTTAAGAAAGAAAACCTTTTATAAAGGCCGTCATCATTCTACACTGGCAACAGTCCTCACGTAAACCGTGGGAAACCCATTTTAGGGATTTAAACGAAATAAAAAGGTTAATTATGAGAACTGCTTTTTATATATCAGATGGAACAGCAATTACTTCAGAGGTATTTGGGCATGCGACTTTGTCGTTGTTTCCTATCGATTTTAATCATAAAACAATTCCATTTGTAGAAACTGAAGAAAAAGCACACGAAATTAAAGCTTTAATTAATGCAACCGCTGCAAAAACAGGTGAAAAGCCTTTCGTGTTTTTTACTTTTGTGAATCACAATTTAAGTGAAATTATAAAATCGGCTGATGCAGTTACATATGATTTTTTAACTACGTATAGCGAAAAAATAGAAAAAGAACTCAACGTAGCTCCTGTTCCAAAAATGCATCGTACGCATTCTATCCACGAAAAAAGTTATGATTTTAGAATTGATGCGGTTAACTATGCTCTTATGAATGATGATGGCGGAAATATTAAAAACTTTTCCGAGGCAGACATCATTTTAATTGGCGTTAGCAGAAGTGGTAAAACCCCTACAAGCTTATACTTAGCACTGCAGTACGGCATTAAAGCGGCAAACTACCCTATTACAGAAGAAGATTTAGATAATGAAGGTTTGCCGAAATGTTTAGTCCCTTATAAACACAAGTTATTTGGACTCACGATTGACCCTGAGAGGCTTGCGGCTATAAGGCATCGACGTATGGCTAACTCTAAGTATGCTTCAATTAAACAGTGCCGTATTGAGGTGCGCGAAGTGGAAATGTTGTATAAGCGTCACAAAATAGCTTACTTTAATTCTACGCATCATTCTGTTGAAGAGATTTCTGCAAAAATACTGATAGAAACAGACTTGGAGCGACGTAAGTACTGACTTACTCATCAAATTTGAAATAAAAAAACCGCAACTAAGCGGTTTTTTTTGTATCAATAAATATTATTTACGTGCGTCTTTTAGTAAATCAGCTACTAAAAAGCCTAACTCTAATACTTGGTCGGCGTTAAGGCGTGGATCACACTGTGTTTTGTAACGCTGTGCTAAGTCATCGTCAGATAAACCGTAAGCACCGCCTGTACATTCTGTTACGTGCTGACCTGTCATTTCTAGGTGAACACCACCTGCGTATGAACCTTCAGCTTTGTGTACAGCGAAGAATTGACTGATCTCGCGCATGATATTATCGAAGTTACGCGTTTTGTAACCTGAAGTCGCTTTTTCAGTATTACCGTGCATTGGATCAGAACTCCAAATTACTTTACGGCCTTCTTGTTGAACTCTTCGTACTAGTGCTGGGAGTTTTTCTGGCAGTACGTCTGCACCCATACGTGTAATTAGCGTTAAACGACCAGGAATGTTATCTGGGTTTAATGCGTCAATTAAACGAATTAGGTCGTCTGGGTCCATACCTGGGCCAACTTTAACACCAATTGGGTTTTTAATGCCTTTAAAGAACTCAATATGTGCGTGGTCTAGTTGGCGTGTACGTTCACCAATCCAAACAAAGTGAGCAGAACAATCGTACCAATCACCCGATAAATGGTCGCGACGTGTTAGTGCCTCTTCGTAACCAAGTAGTAAAGCTTCGTGAGAAGTGTATAAATCGGTTTCTTTTAAGCTTGGCGCAATTGTAGAGTTAATTCCGCACACTTCCATAAACTCTAGTGCGTCTTGAATTTTATCTGCAAGTTGTTGGTATTTTTCTTTAAGTGGATTTGCAGCAACAAAGCCCATGTTCCAGCGGTTAACCTGATGAAGATCGGCTAGGCCACCTTGTGCAAATGCACGTAATAAGTTCAACGTAGCGGCACTGTGATGGTATGCAGTCATTAAACGTTGTGGGTCTGGAATGCGCGCTTCTTCTGTAAACTCAATATTATTAATGATGTCGCCACGGTAAGATGGTAAAGACACGCCATTAATTGTTTCTAAGTCTGCTGAACGAGGTTTAGCGTATTGACCAGCCATACGCGCTATTTTAACTACAGGGCATTTACCCCCGTAAGTTAATACAACAGCCATTTGTAAAATTGTTTTGAATGTATCGCGAATATTAGCGGCATTAAAATCGCTAAACGACTCGGCACAGTCACCACCTTGAAGTAAAAATGCACGACCTTCGCACACGTCTTCAAGTTGTTTGAATAGGCTTCTTGTTTCTTCTGCAAAAACTAGAGGCGGAGCCGTTTTTAATTGGCCTTCTACTGATTTAAGTATTTCTTGATCTGGGTACTGTGGCTGCTGCAGTATTGGCAGCTCTCTCCAGCTATTTGGGTTCCACGATGACATAATTTTTCCTCATTCCTACATTACCTGATAAGAAGAAATTAACGTATGCAGACCCCTATGTTCAAGGACTAAATTCACTATTTTCCAATTATTTAGTTATGAGTTAAGTATAAAAGTAATTTTACTTAACTCAGGTGATTATATAACAATCACTTTAGTTTTATTTTAAATAAACTAAAGTGATTAAAAACATACAATTAGAGTTAATTAGTTTCAATTTTAACACATTGAGAATAAATAAAGCACAAGGCTATATTATATGTATTTTACCTAAGAACACATCATACTAAAATTGCATCGAATGTAATCTTAACTTTACGCGCTAAATTAATTATTAACTAACATGGACTATGTGCAGGCCTAAATATATGATATGGGATTTTGTGTTGCTCATTTATATGTACTTTAAGCCTAGTAGAACGGCGCTGTTGATTATTCTGATGCCAGAATATACTTACAACTGACACAAGGTTAATCTGCTGATTCACCACTCACCTTCCCACCCTGCCGCCAACGTTATTTAGCAAGTTGTGATAACTAAAAACTTAACTGCCAGTGATGCCTTAAATGGCTCTCATGCAAAAATCATGTATGACATTCTAAGCTTTTGGATGATAAACCCATAGTTAAAACACGTTATAATATTAATCACTAATTAGAGAAACAACCAAAACTAACACTATTATTTAGAATACAACCGCACCAAGTTCATTTTACATTTCTCATTTATTACACTACATGGGCAATTAAGCTCTAAGCGGACTAACTCTTTAATCAATAAAACAGTACTAAATTACAGGAATAAGTAGAACCATTTACTCCAGAAAGAACACATCATACATTATTTATTTTTAATGCTATCTGAACACCGACTAATATTTTATTAAATATTTACTCAAAGCAAAGTGCATGCAATAATATGAAGTTGGTAAGATGTGTTCTTTGAGGTGTGCCGTGGTTACTAAAGTGCAAATTAGGAGTCAGTTTGATTTAATGAACGAATTAACTTTAAGGTTAATTGAGGAATTAAACGAATGTGAGTTTTCCAGAGCAGAGTACTATCAGTTACCTGATGTAAGTAATTTAGATGAAAATAAGGTTCCTGAGTCCATACATGTCTCTAAAATAACTGGAGCGCCGGCTCAAAAGGCAATTTTAAACTCCTTTTCTGACATTTATAAAAAATCGGGCTTAAGCAGTCGCGTGTTAAAAAGGCACCCTGGTTTATTTGTTATTAAAAATGCAGATAAACAAGCTTTAAATAATCGTATAGCACAGGTTAACAAAGCTAAAGCTAGTTTCAAAGAGTGTATATTGGCAATTGATAATAACGATGCCCGATTTGAGGCTGTTCATAATGCAATACCAAATTTAATAACACTTGCTGCTTATCGCAAGATTCACAGTGAGAGTGAATCACCATTTTCTGTTAGGTTTACTTGGATGCACAAGCACGCAACTAAAACATTGACTAAAAAAATGGCCCTCGAAATGCTCGACAAATCGGCCAGTTATCGAAATCCAAGAATGATAGATCAGCAAAAATGGCAATCACTTGTAGCTCAAGAACAATTACGGGTTGCTAGTTTAGGTGAAAAGGAAAAATTAAGAATTCGTCGCCCTACTCGCGTAAGCCCTCAAGTTAATGTGAGATACACAGCACAAAACCGCTATCATGTGAGCGCCGCATTACCATTTATTCTGATTAATCCAGAAGCAGACGTTAAACTAGGTATCTTACCTGATTATAAAAAACCCGAAGCTCATCCTCGAAAACGTGAGTATGATTTTTTAGTTGATAGGCTATATTTAGAACAAGTTGACCGATAGCTATTATGTTAAAAAGGCCACAATATGTGGCCTTTTTAGTAAATATGTACGGTATTTAAAATAGCGTTTATTATTTTTCTACTATCTCTTCTATTTTATCTTCATCAATTAACACTGCATTTTCAACAATACGTTTACCGCCTTGAATCTCAATGCGTTTGTTGTGTTTGTTCAATGTAAGTATTTCATCGCAAAACTGATCAGAGGGGTGCATTTCGTATGTGTAATCAATAATGTTACCAGTTTTGTCATCTTTGACGTTTGTAATGCTGTATTCTGATATAGCACCTTTTTCAATCAAATCTTTCATTGTGGTGGTCATATCACGACGAAGCGCTTTTAATTTATTTTCCGTAATATCATCAGTTGAATAAATAGATCCGTATTTTTCCATAATAGAAAGTAATCTAAAATGATACGTTTTACCTGGAGCTGCATAACGCCAAAGGTGATACAAACGAAGCATCATCCAACGCGACAATCCCCGTTTTAATTCTTGTGCACTATTAAAGTAATACCCTTTGTATTCAAGGTTATCAATCATGTTATGAACAAACGCATTTAAGCAGGCCACACACTTTACATTGCCACCTTGACCTTTTTTACCACTAAAGTGAAGTGACGATAAAAAGTTCATATTTGACTCGTAAAACGAATCATCTATATCGGAGTTTTTAGTATCGGTTGCTGAATATTTAAATGAAAGTTTAGAACCTTGCAATGCTTCAAGTGACTCTTTAATTGCAGGATATGGCATTGACTGCCCTACCGCTTTGAGCTCTTGCGCTAATTCGTTCATAGAAAAAACAACCGCGTATTGAATACCGGACTTAAAATTAATTTTAACTATTTTACCTTTTGAAGCTAAACGAATAAGTGCTCGTTCTACTTTTTCTTCTCTGTCCGATGGCCAAACAAGATACTCGATATCTTCACCATCTTTACGAGTACTGACAACAGCAGGGGTAATTTTTATCTCACCATCGTATAAAATACCATCTACTTTCTCTGATATTTTACGCGTAATGATTGTTTTTTTAGGCGCTTCTTCAAGTGGCAATTTTTTATAGCCAGAGCGAACAAAACGGCCCCACAAATCATAATGATTAAACGTGTTTGAATATGCACGTAAACCATGAGCTGCATTTTCAATAGAAATTCGCACGTCTTTGTTGTCTGTAAATAGTGCTAAACTTTCGTTATCAATTGCACTTTCCACCCCGTGGATTTGGCCCCTGAGTGTATCGGGCAAATTATCTACCGAGATGTTGACCTTTCGGCTCATTGTTCTTATTTCCATTTTTATTGCGACATCTAATAACAACACATTAAACAACAAAAGTTAAATGTTTAAGTTAGTATAAAAGTGATCTGACTTTAAATAAAACGTTTAGATCACTATTATACTAAGTAATGTACATAACTTGCGATTTCAGATCATATTTTTACTAACTAGGTCATCTCAAATCGGTTTTTTACTAACTCAGCTGTTATTTTGTCCATCACAATGGCTTTATTTTAAAATTTAGCACGACAAATTCATACGAAAATTAATATCCCTGTGGATAAAGGCTTATCGAGTTAGCATAGATCTGATCTGTACCAAGTACAGATCAGATCTATACTAATTAAACGTACCTATTGACGCTAAGGTTAGTGCATAACTTTATAATTTACTTAGTAAAAAATTGATCTCAAGGGCTTTTTTTGTTCATAACCTTATGCGCAACCTGTGTATAACTTGATTTAAAAAATAAGGCTTAGTAAAAAGGTGATCTGCAGGTAGATAAAGATCTGATCTTAACCAAGTATAGCGCTGATCTGCTTTTTTTTATATTGTTTATATTAATCATAATGTTATGTGTTAATTTAAGGTCCTTAACCTTTACTACCTTATATATTTAACCACCTTTAAACTTCTTTATTTATACTAAGCAATATTAAAAGTGTAAAAGTATTTTTAAATGTCTTCTTTTTAAAATGCATGTCGTCTTAAATAGTTGTTTACAGCAATTTGAATGGACATTATACTAACTGCCTAACTTTGAGGAAGAAAGTATGTCTATCAATAATAACGCGCTAAGTACCTACCGGCTTTTAAAAGCAACTGCAGAAGTAGCTGAAAAATCTTTAGAAGGTCGTATTCAGCACTATCGTGCTCATCTTAAATCAGAAGAAAAAGAATTAAGAACTTATACGCAAAAAGCAGCTGCCGATTTATTAGGTTGTAATAATCGTACTTTAAAAAGACGTCATGACAACGGTGACTTTGATGATTTAAACATAAAACGCGGCGCCAATGGTCATTATGCTTACACATTAGTAAACATTTTTGCTATGGCTGATATTATGGATATTAAACCAGATCATCGTACTGGTGATGACAAACTGCAAGTTATTGTCATTAATTCTCTCAAAGGTGGCTGTGGCAAAACAACTAGCATGGTTAATATTGCAGCAGCGCTGGCAACTACAAATATTAAGCGCTATCGCATTGGTATAATTGATTTAGATCCTCAAGGTTCTTCTTCAAGCTTTTTTCCTTCAAGCGAGCATGACCCAATTACTGTTGGTGATTTAATGCGTGATTGTATAGATTTAGATGAGGGCGAAACATGGCCTGAATTTGTTTCAAACTCATTTTTATCAACGCACATCCCAAATATTCGTGTACTACCATCAGGTATGGACGATTTTTATTTTGAGCACGAAACTGCAACATTACTCAAAGACACCTCAAATTATGAGCAAACTCGTCATTACCATAAGTTACTTGAAAAAGTAATTAACCCTGTTAAAGACGAGTTTGATATTATATTAATAGATACAGCTCCAACTCTTAACTTTATGTTTTATAATGCATTAATGGCTTCTACTGCGATGCTTATCCCTGTTCATCCAGAAGCTGTAGACTTTGATGCTAATAATAAATATTTAAAACGACTAGGCGAGATTTACCATACCGTTGCGGCACTTGGCCATGAGGGATGGGACTTTATGCAGTTTTTAGTGACCAACTATGTAAAAGGTAATCACTCACAGCGCGATATTGTTAAAGATGTTCGTAGTGCATTCGGTCGCCAAGTTATGAGTTACCCAATCAACCACAGCTCGGCGATTACTGCTAGCTCTTCGTCTTTCAATACTATTTTTGATCAAAAAGCGTCAGACAGCTTAGCAAGCCGTGAATCACTAATGCGCGCTCAAGAAAATATTAAAGATGTGGTCGATGAGCTAGAAATGCTTATTCGTTCAAATTGGCAGTCAACTCAATCAACACTCAATACCCCTAAGTAAGGATGTTAAATAAAAATGGCTAAAAAACGTAAAAATGACACCCGCTTAGATCCTTTTGCAACAGCTGTAGGAAGTAGTAGCCTTGACGCATTACTTGAACAAGCAAATGCTGGTGATGTAATTCGCATGCCAGCACCGAGCGATCCTGAGCGCCAAATTACTCTTATTTGCAAAGTGATCGCACACGCTGATATTGAATCTACTACAGGTGTGTACGGTAAAAACCGCCGTGTACAAGCACTTCTTAACGAAAAGTCAGTATCGGATATTTTACCTGCCATTGCAGAGGATGGCCGTAATCAGCACCCTGCGTTACTTTGGGATCAGGGTGATAAAAGCTTAGTCTTAGCGGGTTCTCGCCGTCGTATGGCCTGTATTTTAGGTAACGCCGATTATTTAGTACTTAGTTCAAGTGACTTTACTGAGCAAGACGCTAAAATTTTAGCTGTATCTTCAGATCAATATATCGCTCCAAGTTTATGGGAGCTTGGACAAGCTTACCAGCAAACTAAAAATGAGCTTATTGAACAAGGTAAAAAAGGATCTTACAGAGAGATTGCTGCAATTGAAGGTGTATCACACACTGCCATTGCAGATGCTGTTAAAGCGTATGAACAAATACCTGCTGAAGTTATTGCACTCTACCCTACTGCGAATCACGTGGGTCGCGAAGTGGCTAAAAAGCTCATGAGCGCAAAGGAGAGAGACCAAGAGGCGTTTAATCAACTTGTTAGTGACCTAGCTAGTGATGAAGAGCTAAACGCCATTACAAGTGACGACAAGCGTGCAATGGCAATCACTAAATGCCTAACTGCTGAGCCTCAAGCTGCTGTTAAGCGTGAAGCTGTACTTGAAAATAAGTTTGTATCGGTACAACGCAATTTAAAAAGTGGTGATGTGTCTATCAAAATCGACAATAAAGTGATGACAGACAAACGCTTAGAACAATTAACTAAGCTATTAAGTGTCTTTAATTAGTTAGTTAAATAATGATCTGTCAGACATATATACTTAGTTAAATACTGATCTGACAGATTGTTTTGTTAGTAAAAATCTGATCTTTACTAGCCTAATCCTACCTTAAATAATCATATTTCCTCTTCAAGATCACTTTTTTACTAACTAATCGCCCCCTTTTAGCTATTTGCTCTTGGTTTATTATTATTGTTAGTAAAATTGTGATCTATAACGTGTGGTTTAATCTTTATATTTGTATGTAGTGCCTAATATTTTGCGAAATTTTATACTCATTTTTACCTATAAACCGATTTTTTACTAAGCTATCAGCTCCAACCAGTTTATATCTTGTTAATAGTGCTTTAGCTCAGAGCACATAAGGCATATACTGGCAGAATTATTTTTAAAATTTAATGCTTAGAGTGACATGTCTGCTAACTTATCAAAAAATGATTTAATGGCTATTTTTGAAGAAATTAAAAATGAGCAGGCTACCCAGTTTCCTCTTTCTGAACGCTTTATTAAAAAACTTTTCCGCGAAAATGTCTTAGATAAAGGCAAAGAGTACTACAAGAAAGGTCAAATCACCTGGCTAGAGCATACCCCTAATTTTTCTGTTGTAGACTCTACCGTGCAAGTGGATAACGGATCATCATTTAACCAACGTATTGAGATCAGTAAAGTACCAACTGGTTATTCTGTTGATACACACTGTACGTGTAATGCAAAAACCAAATGCCGACATTTAGCTGCTATTTTGTTTAAGCTTAAAATAGAGCACTCTGGTGAATACGGTGAAGATTACTTCATTAATGATTGGTTTAGTGAATTAAGCGCTCTTAAAAGTGGTGATCAACATACACCCTCGCAAGTATTATTATTTGTATTAGATATTGAAAATAACAAAGTATTTTTAACACCTAAAATAGCTAATTTTGAGACTAAAAAAAATTACACGTTAGGCCGAAACCTCACTGAGCAACAGTTAAATAGTTTCGTAACGCCAAATGATTTACTCGAAAGTGATTTTAGATTATTTAGTTGGATACGTTCACAAAATGCAGTAGGAAGTATTGAGCTAAAAGGCCAATGGGGCTTTAGTGCCCTACAACAATTGATAGCTACTGAACGCTTGTTTTTTCAGCGCTCTCGCGTGCCAATTAAAGCGCAATCTGGCCAAGCATTGAGTTTTAGTTGGGAGCAAGATAAAGATCTATCACAATTAGTTATTAAGCTTGAGCAAACCCAAAACTGGGCTTTATTAAAAACAACACCACCTACTTACCTCGATTTAGATCATTTAAAAGCGGGTCGTCTTCGTACCCCATTGAGTGCAGACGAAATAGCGCATTTACAAACTATGCCTGCTTTGCATGACGCTAATTTTGACAGAATATATAAACAGCTTGCCGATAACTTTGGCGCAGGTGTTATACCGCACCCTACTAACTTGCAGCCAACGTTACCTAAGCTATCTAGTAACGCTGTTTTAAAAGTTACAATGGGCGAGCAAGGTTTATCGCTTTCGCTATTATTTAAGTATAAAAATAAAAACTATTTAGCTGGTTCTGCCCCAGCAAGTACTATAAATAGCGCATTTGAAAACACCGTAACTAACGAGCTAATCAATCTAGGGTTTGAATTTTGTAAAGGGGGTTTACAAAGTGAGCTTGTATTTACAAAGCAATCTCCTATCCATTTGCATTGGCTAATATACGAAGTATTCCCTGGCTTTAAGCAGCGTGGTTGGCAAGTCAGTGTAAGTAAAGTAACAAGCCCTAATCCACAATGTGAAGTGAGTTTACATGTACACCGTGCAGCAGGGCATCAAATGCACTGCAAAGTATTGTTGTGTGACGCAAAAGCAGCGCTGTTGTTTACTAATGCTGATTCGCTTTATCAGTCATTGAATCGCCAAAGTGAACTGTTTTATTACTACCCGCTTGGTCGTCAATTTGGGGTTATTAATAAGTCTGCCATTAACTTATTAAACGAATTTAAAGAACGTTTTGAATTTGTAAAAACACGTGACGAATTTAATATTCCGCTTTCGTATTTACCTGAACTAGTAAAGCACACAGCTATTAACGTAGAGCTTCACGACGATTCACTTGAGCTATATTTACAAGAGTTAAATAATACCGATAAGGCAATGCCTAAGGTTTCATTACATGGCTTAAATGACTCTGTAACACTTCGTGAGTACCAACAGCAAGGCGTTGATTGGCTTAGCTTTTTAAAACGTCATCAATTAGGTGGTATTTTAGCTGACGACATGGGGTTGGGTAAAACACTCCAAGTTATTGCATTTTTAGCGAGTACATTTAACCGCCCTCAAGCAGGCCCTACACTTATAGTGTGCCCAACTAGCTTGGTGAGTAATTGGAAAAACGAAATTACTAAGTTTGCTAAAAGTTTAAAAGTTACCACTATTTTTGGATCAAACCGTAACGATCCTTTACAACACTTAGCACAAGCGCAATGCATTCTTACTACATACCCGCTTTTAAAGCGTGATATTGCATATTATTCGCCATTATATTTTGAAAATATAATCCTCGATGAAGCACAATACATTAAAAACGATACCGCACAGGTTTCACGATTAGTTAAACGCTTAAATGCCGACTTTAAACTTTGTTTAAGTGGTACTCCAATCGAGAATAATTTACTTGAGCTTAAATCGTTACTCGATTTTGCTATGTCATCGTTACTTGGGTCTCAAGCCCACTTTAAGCAGCACTTTCAAACACCTATTGAGCGTGAAGCTGATATGCAGAGGGCTGAGCAGTTAAAAGCGTTAATTATGCCCTTTATAATGCGCCGCACTAAAGCACAAGTAGCGCAAGAGTTACCTGAAAAAACAGAGCTTACAAAAGAGTTTGAGTTTGAGCCTAAGCAAAAAGAAATGTACCAAGGCATTACACGTTCATTAGAAGAGAAGCTAATAGACTTATTTGCCGAACAAGGCGCACAAAAAAGTAAGCTTGCATTTTTAGAGGCGCTTTTAAAGTTAAGGCAAATTTGTTGCCACCCTAAATTAATAGATCCAGATACTCAAGCAGGCTCCGCTAAGCTTGAATGGTTAACAACACACTTACCGCTTATGCTAAGTCTGGGTCGTAAGATTATTATATTTAGTCAGTTTACATCGGCACTCGATTTAATAGCCCAACGCCTTGAAGAAATAAACATTAACTTTAGTATGCTTACAGGGCAAACGCGTCAACGAGATAAAGTAATCGACGAGTTTACCAGTGGTAAAACATCCGTGTTTTTAATTAGCTTAAAAGCCGGTGGAACAGGCCTTAACTTAACACAAGCAGATACCGTTATTCATTTTGATCCATGGTGGAATCCCGCAGTAGAAAAGCAAGCGACTGATAGAGCCTACCGTATTGGTCAAACTAATCCTGTATTTGTTTATAAGCTCATAATGAGTAACTCAATAGAGCAAAAAGTATTTAAAATGCAGCAAGACAAGCAAGCCCTTGTTGATGCATTATTTACTGATAAATCAATGAGCTTTACAAAGTTTGATGAGCAGCAAATGTTGTCATTAATTAAAAACTAAAAAAGATCTAAAAAGTTTTGATCTTTTTATGAACTTAATTAAAAAGTGGACGTCTATTATTATGCTTGTTGATTAATTGCAGTTAACACAAGCATCATGTTGATTTCCCATTTAGTTACTAATTTTAGTAATGATTGAGCCAGCCCATTTTGAGTTGGCTTTTTTTATGTCTAAAATTTAGCGTGCAGCACTTATTTTAAAAGTTTTTATTTTTTTATGAACTTAATTCAAAAAGACGCGTCTACTATTATGCTTGTTGATTAATTGCAGTTAATACAAGTTTTCATGTTGATTCCCTATTTAGTTACTAATTTTAGTAATGATTGAGCCAGCCCATTTTGAGTTGGCTTTTTTTATGTCTAAAACTTAGCGTTGAGCACTTATTTTAAAAGTTTTTTATTTTTTTGAACTTAATTAAAAAAGACGCGTCTACTATTATGCTTGTTGATTAATTGCAGTTAATACAAGTTTTCATGTTGATTCCCCCTATTTAGTTACTAATTTTAGTAATGATTGAGCCAGTTCATTTTGAACTGGCTTTTTTTATGCCCATAATTTGATTTGTTTAAATCAACCCGAATAAAAATAATTGATCTTCCGCAAATTAATTTGACTTAATTATTTTGTTATCCGGTCTACTCTAATGCCTGTTGTTATATAGCCTCACCTAATAATATTAGTTATTTTGGTGATTATGTATTTAAGTTGCAGCTTGCTCGGGCACATGTTGATTATCCCTTTGATTACTTAACTTAGTAATATTTGACCAGCTTATTTTAAGCTGGCTTTTTTATGTCTGTAATTTCTTAACTCCCCTACTTCTGTTGTTGGTTATTGGTTATGATGGCATGTCTCTAAATTTTATAAGTTTATTTTATGCTCACTCAAGTACTCACTAATATTGATTGGCTAAGCGCTGGTGCTGGTGTTGCTTTAGGCGCCCTATTTTACGGCGCTGTATCAACACGGCTTCGCAAAAAGCTACATCTACAAATAAGCGAACAGCAGCAACAGCTTTCCCTGTTACAAAACCAATTTGATAATAAAGAGCTGCAATACAGCGCCTTGCTAGAAGATCATGAACTGCTAGAACATACTCACCAAGAGCAGCGCGATGAAGCGCAGCATTTTAAAACGCGTTTTAGCGAACAAGAAAAACAAAGCATTCAATACAATCATTTTTGGCGTAAAGCCGAAGGCGAGCTGGCAGCGCTTCGTGAACAATACAATCAGCGCGATGTTGAATATAATAATATGCGCACTACCCTTGAGCAAAAACAGCAAAACTTTAGCGAGCAACTCGCGCAAATTGAGCAAAGTAAAAATACGCTCAAAAAAGAGTTTGAAAACCTAGCCAATAAAATTCTAGAAGAAAAATCACAAAGCTTTAAAACCTTAAATCAAGAAAGCATTGAGCAATTATTAAAACCAGTTCAAGGCGAGCTAAAAGGCTTTAGAGAAAAAATGGAATCAATGCACGTTGAAGACATAAAACAACGGACTGCACTTAAAACCGAGCTACTGCATTTGCAAGCTAAAAGCCAAGCTATAACAGATCAAGCCGACAAGCTCAGTAACGCCCTACAAGGGCAAAAGAAAACCCAAGGTAATTGGGGCGAGCTTATGCTCGAAAACGTATTAGATAGTGCTGGCTTACGTGCAGGCGTTGATTATAAGCGCGAAGTGTCGTTTAACACTGAAGATGGCCGCTTGCGCCCTGATGTAGTTGTGTACTTACCACAGGGTCGCCACTTAGTTATTGATGCTAAAACTTCATTAAATGCCTATACACGCTACGTGAACGCTGAAAATGATCTAGATGCTAATCAAGCAATTAAAGAGCATGTAAACGCCGTTACAGCGCGTATTAATGAACTTGCGAGTAAATCGTACGACCGCTTACCAGGTATTAACTCGCCAGAAGTAGTTGTTATGTTTGTACCAATAGAATCAGCTTTTGTAGAAGCACTCAAATATCAAAGCGATATTTACCAACAAGCAATCGAAAAAAATATACTGGTAGCCACACCCACTACCCTGCTTACTAGCCTTAATATTGTTAAACAGCTTTGGCGTTTTGAAGAGCAAACCAAATATTCAAAAGAGCTGGCAAGTCGAGCGGAGCGTTTTTATAACAAGCTCAATGGTTTTTTATTGAGTATGGAAGGCGTAGGTAAGCAGCTTGATAAAGCGAAAGAAAGTTATGATAAAGCATTTTCGCAGCTATACCGTGGTAAAGGTAATTTAATTAAACAAGCATCAGAGTTTAAAGAGCTAGGTGTGTCGGTACAAAAAGAGCTACCTAGTGAGAGCGTAGAACGTGCCCAATTAGAGTTAGATTAACCCTGATTTATTTTTTATTTAGTTTATGTAAGTTAAACCTTAAGGGTATTTATGAATAATAAGATTGTAGGAATTGTTTTAATCGTTATAGGTATCGCTTTAATTATGTGGGGATACGACGTGTATGATGCGGCGGCTTCGCAGCTTAGCCGTGCATTTAGTGGCGACACACCAATAGAAGCATGGGCGGGTATTATTGGCGGTGCCATCTGTGTGTTAATTGGTATTAAAAAGCTCAAGTAACCTGAACTTGAATAATTGATCTATTTAAGCAGCTATTTTCAGCGCTAACTACGTTGAATTTAGTTGCAATTTGCTGCACTGCACAGTGTTACTTGGCAAGATAAAACTCTTACAGGGCTTGCCAGCAATGGCATTGTGAAAGAGTAAAATACGCCGTGTATTGCAAGGCAAACCTTCAAAAATAAACGTTTTTGTAATATTTACCCCAATTATTTCAACTACGCTCGGTTAAATTAGCCAATTATTGCCGCAATCGCTTTGCTAGTGAAATTATTTGTGCATCTTTAATTTATTGCGGTTTTGTCTACTAATTTGTACACATCTAATAAATGTAACCATTTTATGTTGTATAAATGAGTATTAAAGCGTGCACCAATTTGGAAGTATGCTTTTTTATCAAGCTATTAAAGTGCACTGTTTTGTGCATTTAAAAGGACTATACGAGTAAAGAAAATAATCAGTTTTAAATGTTAATTCAAACGTCTGTTCAGTGTTTGTTAATTTAATTATCTTATTGATAGTATTGGTTTTTATTGTCTTCTTCTTGCTTGAATTTGGTTGTTATTTATACTAGCTTATAGCGTAGATATTTAACCTACTCAAGGAGAATAGTCACATGGTATCTCGCAGAAATTTTATTAAAGCAGGGGCTGCTTTAAGTTTAGGCTCTATTTTTAGTGCTTCAGCTTTGGCTGAGCAACTAAAGGTAAAAATGTCTAACGGCAGTGTTATGCAAACTAAAGGATCAATAGATAAAAGCGCTGCTCTACCCACAAACGATGTTACTAACGCTAAGCATTATCGGCCGGAATCAAGAATGGGCTTGGGTGGCCTTGCCGCCGGGAATGGCTTTAATACTATATCAAGCGATACAGAAATTTTAACAATGCTAAATGCAGCATGGGATTCTGGTATTCGTCATTTTGATACGTCACCTTTTTACGGTTTGAGTTTAAGCGAAAGGCGCTTCGGTGATTTACTTCGAAACAAAAAGCGTGAAGATTATGTTTTATCCTCAAAAGTAGGCCGCCTTCTTACCCCTTCAGCAGAGCCTTTAGAAAATAGTTGGCATTGGGCTGATCACTCACCGTTTCATTATAAGTATGATTATTCAGCCTCAGGCACGCGCCGTTCAATAGAAGATACTTTGCATCGTATTGGTGTCGCCTCACTCGATATTGTTTATATTCACGATTTATCACCACAAAACAGCGATATGGGAGATGACTGGCTTAAGTATTTTGATCAAGCGGCTAAAGGTGCTATTCCTGAGCTGACTAAAATGCGTGATGAAGGAATAATTAAAGGCTGGGGTTTTGGAGTAAATACACCTCATGCTGTTTATAAAGCGCTTGATATGTCAGACCCTGATATTTGCTTACTAGCGCTGCAGTATTCAATTTTAGATCACAAGCAGGCACTTGATAAAACCTTTCCTATGCTTGATAAACGAGGTATTTCAGCGGTCATTGGTGCGCCGCTTAATGGTGGTTTTTTAGCCGGTCGTAATCGCTTTAATTACTCGCCTAAAATTCCAGGGCCTATGCAGCAAAAGTTTAATGCAATAAGCGACATTGCATCTAAACATGGGATTGATATTAAAACAGCTGCACTGCAGTTTGCAGAGGCGCCTTCAACGGTATCCTCAATTATTCCTGGGGCACGCACGGAGGAGCAAATTAAAGCTAATGTAGCCTCAATGAAAGTTACCATACCAAGCGAATTTTGGAGTGAGTTGAAATCTAAACAGCTTATTGCCCAAAACGCCCCCATACCTGCATAACAAAATAGGTGTGCCATTTATACCAATCCGCAATAATACTTAATCATTTTTCGGGGCTAAACGTGTCGCTACCTGTGTTTAAAAAATTTTCATTTACGACTGCATGGATGCAGAAGGTAGAGCAATCCAGGAGCAATTGCCGAGAACAACTAAATAGCGAATTTTTGCCTAGCTATCAACACGTTTTTCCATCCTCAAAATAGATCACTTAATTAAGCGAATTGGTATTACTTGGCACACCTATGCTTAATTTTTTAAGCAACGCTTGAGAATAAGTGAGTTGATTGTTGAGTGCTTATATAAGCCCAATTAACGCACTCTTGCGCTAAAATCGCGATGGTATCTAAGCATGTATCGGGTGAATTTAATACTTGTTCATTTAAAACTAGCGGTATTTCGGTGCAACCAAATAGTACTGTATCGGCACCGTGGGCTAGCATTAGCTCATAACTTTGTTTTAAAAGATTATGTCCTGAGGTTAAATCTCCTGACTTAACCGCCGTTATACCTTGCATTATAAATGTTTGCTGTTGCTCGTTAGGCTCAATAAATTCAATATTGTGCTTACTAAATGCCGTCTGATATATCCGCATATTGAGCGTGGCTGTGGTCGCTAATATCCCTACCTTACGTTTGCCCGTTGCCTTTGCGCGCTTAATAACGCTTTGTACAATACTAATGGTATGCACATCAGCATTTTGCGTTAGTGCGTTGTACCAATAATGCGCGGTATTACACGGTATAACAATGCAACTTACACCTAAGCTAGTAAGTTGGTTAAAACCCTTTTTAAGCTCAAAAAATGGATTTTCATCTTCTATACCCATTAAAAAATTTGTTCTGTCAGGAATTTGCGGGATATTCCTTATAAACATAGGTATGTGCTCTTGATCATTCTTAGCAGGTGATAACGCAATTACTTGATTCATAAATGAGGCGGTAGCCAAAGGCCCCATTCCTCCCAATACTCCTAGTGTTCTAAGCATTGTTATATTCCGATAAGTTGTTACTGTATGGGTTAAATTTATCGTGTTTTTTTTGTTTTGAATAATGCTATTATTTTACTGCCCATGCTTAAATTGCATATCTTGAGTGAGTATTATGAATATAGAGAGTAAATGGTTAGAAGATTTTTTGGCCTTATCTAATACAAAAAGCTTTTCGCAGGCCGCAAGGCTTAGGCATATAACGCAACCTGCTTTTAGTCGACGAATTAAAGCATTAGAAGAAGCCGTAGGTGCAGAGCTAATAGATAGAGAGAACTTACCAATTACACTTACCTCAAGCGGTAAAATATTTCATATAACAGCGCGTAATCTAATAAACCAAATGAATAACTCAGTGAGTATGTTAGAAGAACTCTCCTCTGAAGAAATTCACTCAGTAAAGGTTGCTGCAGCGCACTCATTAGCTACGTTTTTAGCGCTAAAGCTGTCGAACTTTCATAGTAAAAGTGATCGCAAAGTAGTCCTCAATATAGAAGCCATTGATGTTGATAAAGCCACAGCTACGCTCGAACAGGGCGCATGTGACCTACTTATTGCTTTTGATAACGAACGATTAAAGTTACCTCCGTTTAGTCATCAAAAAATAGGCAGTGCAGAGTTATTGCCAGTGAGTGCCTGCAATGCAAACGGTAAGGCAATATACAATTTAGAAAGTGATGGGTTTGTACCTCACTTAGCTTACAGTTTAGATTCTTATATGGGTAGGCAGTTAGAGCCGATAATATCGGGCTCTAAACTTAAAAAAGTATTTGTATCGTCGATGACAGAGCTTTTAAAAATACAGGCTTTAGAGGGTAATGGCATTGCTTGGTTACCAAACTATGTCATTACTAAAGAGCTAAAAGAGAAAAGTTTAGTTGTGGTTGGCCAAAAGCATCATTGCGTACCTATTACATATTATGCGTATCGGTACCATGCAGCGCTTCACCCTGGCGGCGAGAGCGTCTGGAATAAATTAAAAGAGCTAAATGTATAACGCAAAAAATTACTGTAAACCCCCATTACAGTAAAATGGGCATTATTAATTTAACGCGCTCACAGTAATATGAATCTGTATTTTAATTATATTCCTATTTTATTATGGATTTTTACTTCTATAATAATTGGGTGTTTTGTCCCTTTTTTAATTTGCTTAGATAGTGACGAATTATCCATATCATGCAGTGCTGCGGCTTTGGCAAATGAGCCTTGTTGCACTACATCTACAAATAACGTTAATTGATTACTTATCGATATATCACTGTCCTAAATCCCAGTAAGGTGTATCGCCATAATAGCCACTTGCAAAATCAACAAACGCACGTACTTTACTGGGTAAAAACTGTCTGTTTGCATACACCATGTAAAGCCCCATTGGCTCGGGTTCGTAGTCATTTAAAATGCGCACTACTTTACCTTGAGCCAGTGCTTCCCCTGCTATAAATGTTGGCTGCATAGCAATACCACCACCCGCAATGGCTGTATTTAGTAGCAAATCACCATTGTTAGCCACAAAGTTACTTTCAAGCTTTAGCTCGCTTTTTAACTCATTAACCCCAAATAATCGCTTTGTGGGTTCGCTGTGGGAATAGCGTAAATAATTATGTGACTGTAAATCTAGCAGTGTTTGTGGCGTGCCATGGCGTTCTAAATAGTCGGGTGATGCAAACACCGCTAGGTGTATAGGTGCAATTTTTTTAGCTATCAACGTTGAGTTTTTTAATACACCAATGCGCAGAGCAATATCAATACCCTGCTCTACTATATCTACATATTGGTCGGTGAGCCGTAAATCTAACTTTAAATTTGGATACTGATTTTGAAAATCAACCAACAAACCTGCTAAATGCTTAGTACCAAACGACATAGGTGCACTAATACTAAGCACACCCGAGACATTCTCGCTTAAGTTATTTAGTGAGTTTTCCATGTCTTCAATATCAATAATCACTTGCTGACAACGCTGATAATATTGATTTCCAGCCTCTGTAACACTTACTTTTCGCGTTGTACGGTGTAATAAACGCGTGCGTAGATTATCTTCCAGCGCAGAAATATATTTGCTGACTAACTGCGGGGAAATATCGAGCTTATCGGCCGCTTTTGAAAATGATCCTTCTTGCACAACGGCTAAAAAGGTCTTCATGGTGGTGAGCTTATCCATATTTAACAATACTTTGTTGATAATGTATAAATAAGTATCATATTTATCGTCAAATTAGAAACTTATATAGTGTTTATAACACGTCTATTTGTTTAAGGTTTTAGTATGACTCAACTTGCTTTATTTATATCTCACGGCTCGCCAATGATGGCTGTACAGCAATCGGCTACGTCAGATTTTTTTGCATCATTAGGTCAAACGCTTAGTAAACCACGAGCTATTGTGGTGTTTTCTGCCCACTTTGATGAAGCGCACGATATAGTTATTACATCGGGAGATGCGCCGCATACTATTCACGACTTTTATAACTTCCCCAAGCCCCTGTATGAAATTCAATACCCAGCACTAGGAGACCCTAAGCTTGCTAATACTATTAGTGAGTACTTTTACAAAGCGGGTATTAAAACGGTGCAAAATGCAGATCAAGGGTGGGATCATGGTGTGTGGATCCCGCTGCGCTTAATGTACCCAGCAGCTAATATTCCCATTGTTCAGGTGTCTATTAACACGCGTTTGGGCGCTCAGGCTATGTATAAATACGGGCAGTTACTTGCACCACTGCGCTACGATAACGTATTAATTATTGGCTCCGGCGGGATTAGTCACAATCTACGTGAAATATTTAAAAACCCTGCTACACCTAATCGTGTTCAAATGGTTAATGAGTTTACTCATTGGGTTGAGCAAAAATTAATAGCGCAAAACACCCAAGCGTTACTTAACTATTTAAATGAAGCACCCAATGCTTTATTTAATCACCCTACCCAGGAGCACTTTTTACCTCTTTTTGCAGCGCTTGGAAGTAGTGACGGTAAAGCCAAAAAAATCCATGAAGATATAGAAATGGATATTTTAGCGCTTGATGCATACAAGTTTTATTAATTTTCATCAGTACGATGCAAGTACTTAGTGGTTTATTTAATCAAAGTGTAATGGGGGTTTACGAAGAAGTGTTGGGCTAAGCGTTGAAATGCCCAACATTAATTTATAAAATAGGCCTTAACGCAGCTTTTTAATGTAACTAGATGTGGCGCTATTTTTATGTGCTTCACCATAAATAGTAGCTGACGGGTAGTATTCTGCGTCTAATTGTATGGTGGAGGCAACATTATCACCAAAATAATCGGCAATAAAAGCAAGGCACATATCCATACCTGCTGAAACACCCGCACAAGACCAAATATTGCCATCTTTTACATAGCGTTCTTCAACTACGGTTATAGTGTTATCTTTTTTAAGGTGATCTAAAAAAGCCCAGTGGGTGGTTACTTTTTTATGCTTAAATAGCCCCGCTTTTTGCATTAAATACATACCAGTGCAAATAGATAAAACACTGTGGCAGTTTTCAGCTGTTTTTTTAAGATAATTAATAACGTCAAGGTCTTCCATTGCTATACGTGCACCACTACCGCCAGGTACAAATAATACATCGGGCTGCACTGGGTCAGTAAAATGATAATCGGCACTAAAACGCATGCCGTGCTCACCTGAGGGAGTCATAGAATTTAGCGATATTAATTTGGGTTTTTCACATAATCCCTTTTCTGCCAGCAGGCCTATTAGTTCCCAAGAACCAACTAAATCCAGCTCTTCAACTTTGTCGTAAATTAAAAAATATATTTTCATACTATGTTACTTAGTTCTTTAATTTTTATAGCATTATTACTTAAATAAATTTTATTTTTTTGGGCACATTTCTCTTCCTGTTGGATCTGTGTTTAAAACGCTTTCATAAAGTCCACTTAATTCTTTAACTGGCCTACCTTCAGCATCGGTTATAAATAAGCCCCAACTTACATATTCGTTATCTTCAACCGTTTCTGGGTCATCCATGAGGTAAGTAATGTTAAATATCATTTCTGCCCCAATGCATCGAGCGAACTCTGTAATAGCATTTTTACTAACACCTGCATCAATCATTTCTTTGATGGAATGCATCATCCCACTGTATGGGCCATTATCAGTTGGATCATAATTTTTTAAGATATGCTGAATCCAATCGTCGTTGTCTGGAACGACATTACTCCAAGCACCCTTTAAAAATAAAAACCTAGCCAGCTGAGGGATATCTTCCTCTATTTCGCTCTCAGCCCACTGTTCAGGGTTAGAAGCACCAAACTTCCTAAAGGTTTCGGTTAACTCTTGTTTGTTCATTATGGGTACTCTGAATGGTTGTTAGATGTGGTTTTAAACAATCTACTTTTACTTAAGTTGTGATTCCACATAAGTTTAAAATTTCTGTCGTTGTAGATACAAATGCTCAACTAATTTTTACCACGGCTTTAGGAGCTTTGTATCTAGTCTCTGATTTATTTGGCTATACAATAGGGGAGCTAGGTAAGTAGTACCTATCTTCGATAGTCGCCATCTGAGTATTTGTAGAGTAATTTACTTTTATAACCAGTTCCTGTGAGAAGGCCTTTTAGAAAGTTATCCAAATATATATTGTCAGATTCTGTACATGATTCTGGGTTTGTCTTTGAAAAAAATAGAGTCCACGCACAATCTTGCTGCCCAGCGAACCTATAAATCCCTCTGAGATCTTTATTAGGCAATATATCAAAATACCACCTAGGAGACTCTTTTATAAATTGCCCATACGTATACTCGAGTTGCGGATCGCTCGATGGATCATCAATATTTTTTATCCCACCTTTATCCTTCCATTTGTATAATGTTCTGTAGCCCTTTTCAGCCAAATAAGCATTAATGTTTTTAACTAAATTTTTTTCATCACTACGGTCGCATATTAAACCATACTCAACAGCATCCATTTGAGATTCCTTGTGTTTTAAATGTTGGCATTTGTATTTATAGAAAAGCTAGTTGCTTCAACTTATTGAAGGTCAGCATTTTCGTAACTATCTTATAGTTATAATTTTGGAGTACCAAGCGTTTGTTAAACTTTAAACCCCCTAATTCGTGCTTATTAATTTTTCTAATAACTCTGATGATTGTATTGTGACTTTTATTTCCACCACTAAATTCACAACAACTGCGAATTTTAGATTCGAAAAAGTACTAGTTTTTAGCTCTTTGATTAAGTTAGACCAACCTTCACTCGTTTTCCCCTTTCCCAAAATTAATTATGGGCTGCTATTAAAGTAATCACCGACAAAGATAAAACTCTTTCTATTATTATGATTTTAAAGATCTAACTTTTAAAACAGATAAGTTTTATTAATTTGAGCGTTCGTTCAAATTAAGTTAAGCTGTAAGCAAGTACTCTAAAACCAACTTAATTTATTTTATTGCGGAGCAAACATGGCAACTACACTTGCATTTGACGTATACGGGACGCTAATAAACACTCACGGCGTACTGTCCTTACTCGACGACATGATTGGCGATAACGCCCAAGCATTTTCAAATACATGGCGCGAAAAGCAATTAGAGTATTCATTTAGACGTGGATTAATGCAAAATTATATTCCTTTCTCGCTATGTACAAAACACGCACTCGATTACGCCTGCTTAGCGCACAAAACCGAGCTAAGTGAAGATCAAAAGGGGCAACTGCTAGAGCTTTATAAAACGCTTCCTGCGTTCGATGATGTAAAAGCAGGCCTTGAGCAATTAAAAGCGAAGGATTACCGTTTGTTTGCATTTTCAAACGGCGCTGCCGACGCAGTTCATACCTTATTAGAAACCGCTGGCATTAGTGAGCTTTTTGAAGGGGTAGTAAGTGCCGACGACGTTAAAACCTTTAAACCAAACCCAGGGGTTTATAGCCACTTTTTACGCGAAACTAATTCAACAGGCGCAAACACGTGGCTTGTATCAAGTAATCCGTTTGATGTAACCGGTGCTATATCGCACGGTATGCGCGCGGCGTGGATTCAACGATCTAAAGACTCAATCTTCGATCCGTGGGAAATACAGCCAAATACAATTGCAACCGACTTACTTGATTTAAAAGCAAAATTAGAAAGCGTTAATTAATTTTCTATTCCCCCTTTTGCTTATGGTATTAAGTGCCGTGGGTGTAAAGGGGGGTTACGTTTTAACTATTTACTCCCGCCTTTATTAGCTCAATTACTGTATTCATACGCTTTGCCATTGGCCTATTTCGGTGATGGCATACATAAATATTTTCGCTGATAGGATTAGCTAAATGGTGCGTTTTAATAAGCGCAGGTTTATTAAATGCGCTAACGGCATGCGCAGGTAAAACCGTAAAACCCAGTCCTAAACTTACTGGTTCGAGTATTAAACTTATTTGGTTAGAAAACCCCGTGCGCTTAAATTGATCAACATGCTCAAACTCGCTGTAGTTTTCGCTAAGTAATAGCTGGGCGTGGTGTTTTGCATCGGGGTGGCCAATAAAGCCAAGCTCACATAAAACCTCCCATGTTGGGTTTTTAATATGTGCGGGGGTTACTAATAATAAAGCTTCTTGACCAATTTTGTGGCTGGTAACTTCGCTAAGCGTGGGGGCTTGGGTTAAAAAGCCTATGTCGGCACTGTGGTTTGCTACAGCTTGCTCTACACTGGTATTAGGTGCAAAGCGATAATCAATATTAAGCTCGGTATGCTCAGCCTGTAATGCTAATAACTGGTTGTAAAATTGTAGCCCACAACTACCAGGCGATTGTATTTTTACCAAGCCGCTGTAAGGCGAATCATCTTTTAATTGTTGTTCTAAAAATTGCCATTCTTTTAATAACAAACTGCCTTGCTGATACAAATTTTGCCCATGTACGGTAAGGGTAAATTGTTTGCCGTGACGCTCTAATAGCGCGCAGTTTACTTGTTGCTCAAGCTTTTTAATATGCTGGCTTACGCCAGATTGGGTCATAAAAAGGCGTTCGGCGGTTTGGGTAAAGTGATTTACCTCAACCAACGTACAAAACGTGTTTAACCATGCAGGGTTTATCATTACAAAACATACTCAAAATGATGATTAATGATAATTTTACTTAATATTGTTCAATTCGTAAACTAACTCCATCAACTAGCCACAAGATAAAGAGGAAGCATTATGAGTCATACATATCCACGTAGTTTTTCGCACATTGGTATTTCGGTTCCCGACGTTGAAAAAGCAGTCGAGTTTTACACTAAGGTTATGGGTTGGTACACAATAATGGAACCGACTTTAATTACCGAAGACAAAAGCCCAATTGGCGAAATGTGTACAGAAGTATTTGGCGAAAAGTGGGAAAAATTCAAAATAGCGCACCTATCTACAGGGGATCGTATTGGTGTCGAAATTTTCGAATTTAAAAACCAAGAAAACCCAAAAGACAATTTTGAATACTGGAAAACAGGTATCTTTCATTTTTGTGTTCAAGACCCTGATGTAGAAGGTTTAGCCGAGCGTATTGTAGAAGCTGGCGGTAAAAAACGTATGGAAGCCCCTCGTTATTACTACCCGGGTGAAAAGCCGTACCGCATGATCTACATGGAAGACCCGTTTGGTAACATCCTTGAGATTTACAGCCACAGCTACGAGCTTATATATAGCGCAGGCGCTTACTAAACGTACCTAGTTTAAAGCACTTAGCTAAAATCAAAGGCCGCAGTATTTATTACTGCGGCCTTTTTGTTTTAGATAGGCGTGTAGATCATTATTTAAGCTAATTTAAGGGGGTATAAAAATCAATCTCTTCATTTGTTTGATTATAGGTACATACACTGATAGCTTACTAATTACACAAAGTTGTACTGAAGGAAAAATATGAAGCTGTCATTGGAAGATATCACCGCCGATAACTACGAAGCCATATGCGATTTAGAGGTTGCTAAAACACAAGAAGAATACCTAGCGTGTAATATGTGGTCGTTAGTTGAGGCGCACTACAATAGCGGGTGTACCTGTAAAGCTATTTACCTAAATGGTGTACCAGTAGGCTTTTTTATGTGGGTACAAGAAACCCCTACAAAGGTTTCTATTTGGCGCTTTATGGTGGATCAAACTCATCAAAATAAAGGCATTGGGCGCAAAGCCCTCAATATGGCTATTGAAGAGATTAAAACAACTTCTAAGCTTGAACAAATCGAGATTTGTTACAACCCGCTAAACCCTGTTGCTAAAGATTTTTATTCAAGTTTTGGGTTTGAAGAAGTTGGCCTCGATGAGGATGACGACGATATGTTAGCGGTTATTAAAATTAGTAGTTAACTCATCATAAGTAGGTCGCTGATTTTAAAGAATAATAGTTGTAAAATTAAATCTGACAGCCGTGTATGTGCCATTTGCGGACTGTCGTAACCTTAGACTCTTGTTAGGTGAAAATTAATCACCATGTCTCCAGACTGGGAATGCGTATGCTAGACCTTGCTCTTCATGCATATCTAGAAGAGGGTCCAATGCAATAGTATCTATTTCTGGAGGGACGTCGATAGTCATCAATGAAAATTGATTAAGAGTCTCTATTTTACAACCAAGCCTCTTTAGCATATCGACAAAAAAACTGATATCTACATCATCGTTATTCATTACCCAAATGACTGAGTGCCCTGATTCTTCAATAACATCAAATTCAAATATATGGTCGTTAACTTTATCGGGTGTAGCAGAAAAAATATCCCCGAATGCTAAGTTTGGAATAAAGAAAGGCGAATTAACTAATTTGTAATTTCCATTTATCCGCTCACACCAGACACCTTCGCCAAGTCCGCGTGCTTTGACTTGTTAGTCTTCATTCCACTCCCTTACTTTACCTATGAAAGTTGGAATGTTTATATTTAATGACTCTAATTCACCAGTTTCATGATCGAAAAAGTGCACAACTTCAAAATTTTCCTCTGGCTTAGCTATGAATAGATTTCCAGAACCATCTTGTGCGAAGTTAAGATATTTTTCAGTTCCAGGCCAGGGCCTTTGATACCGTTCTTCATTTAGCGGCTCCCAATTAGCAATGCATATGTAAAGCAAGTCATTGCCTTCATCATCATCTTCTTCGTCGACGATGATATTTTCTAGCTCAAATACTTCGCCTGACGAATACAATTCTTTTAGGCATGAAGGAACGGGGTTCCCCAGATATGACTCAATATAATCAAAGTCAAAGTTCTTAATCTTCTCATCCAGATTTTTGGATAGTGTCATATTTTCCCCTTGAGACTAACAGCTTATTGAACACCATTTTGGTGGTTTATAACACACCAAAACGGCGTATATTACATACCCCGATAATTTCACCAATAATTGCCTTTGTAAACAAGTAATTAAAATAGCGAGATATTAAGCATGTTATTTTTCCCCAAAGCGGCGTTTAATAATGTTATCGGGAAAAATTAGGAACCTACTCATCAAAACAAGAATAACTTTAACTTTTTCAGTGTCCGGTTATCGCTCATACCCGAATTCTTTTGTAGCGGGCTAAGCTTAAAACTCCATAAACACCGGAGTACAACTAATGCACCAGTTAACAATATATCAGCCTAAAGAGCCTTGGAATAAAAATAAGCTTGTAGGACAAAAGTTACCTCTGAAATTACAGCAAATATGGGCTATCCGAATACGACTAGAACTTTTTCATAAAATAAGAGATCTAGCACTATTTAACCTAGCCATAGATAGCAAACTAAGAGGGTGTGATTTAGTTTCACTAAAAGTTAACGACATCGCACATGGTAAAACAATTCAATCAAGGGCAATAGTCGTTCAAAAAAAGACTGGTATGCCCGTCCAATTTGAAATTACTGGGAATACAAGGAAATCAATTGTGGCGCTCATAGAGCAATTTACTCTCAACTCTTATGATTACTTGTTTAAGTCACGAATTCATTCCTCAGAACACCTTTCAACCCGTCAATATGGACGTATAGTTGATTCTTGGGTCACTTCAATTGGGTTAGATAAGACTCAATATGGCACTCATTCTATGAGACGTACTAAACCATCACTAATTTACAAAAAAACTAAAAATTTAAGAGCCTGTCAGCTTCTACTTGGCCATAGAAAACTAGAAAGCACTGTCAGGTACTTGGGAATAGAAGTTGATGATGCGTTAGAAGTATCAGAACAGATCGATGCTTAAGTTTGAACCAATGCCAGACCTGAAGTAAGCGTCTGGCATTGGTTTCTAAAAAAATGTTAATCCACGCTACTTTGTTCTAAGAAAATCATAATGAAGCTGTATCAATATTGATTTGATAAGGCTTACTGACAAATTCAGCCATTTTTATACACTCCTTAACTGCAAACCCTCGTCCTTTGTAGTTTGCGAAAGCAATATGAGTATTATCAGTTAACACTGCATATAATCTATAGTCATGTGTGTAGCCTTTTCTAGGTATAGCTTTAAAACCTTTAATATCTGATAATTTATAAACACGTTTAAAAATAGTATATAAACTACTCGACTTTAATTCCAAGGTTTGTTTTGCGAGATCAAAACGACATACATAGCCACCAAACGAACCACTCCACCCTAGCCAGCATATAAACCCAGATACCCATATCGGTAATGATTTTGCTTCATCAGAATTAAACACATTAATTAGCCCGATAAATAAAAAGAAACTACACAACAAAACTAGCAATAATCTAGTTAACCTCGGTTGTCGATAAATAGCTAGCTCACTAGATAGTTCTTTAAAATACATTACAGCACTCCGTATTTAACTAAGCCGGCAATGGCTGTAAAAACAAAAAATGGCAGGGATAGTTTTATTAGCGATTTGCGATTCCATATTTCAATGAAAACAAGATCTTCACTATTAAAATCTTCATCTTCCAGGTGAGAGTTTGAATTAGCTTTTTTAGTATCATGAGTAACTTGAGGTGAGTTATATAATTCACTTTGAGCAAACCTTATCGGTGTTTTATTAGGCCAATCCGATATGGTTTCAACTGCAGTAGTATTATATTTCGTATATAAAAACGAAATGAACATCTTAGCATCTGTATACTGTTTAAATTCATATAACTGATCAACAAACTTAATTTGATAAGGGCCTTGCGCGCCTATACTACTTAATTCAAATGATAGTGTATCAAACGGTACAACAATTTTACTTCTTTGAAAGTAACCCCATAATGCGGTTTTTAAATTAAGCTGTTTTTCTGTCCCGTTAAACTCTAAGCGGCTCTTTCGACCAAAAAGCAATATTGATATACTTAAAAAGAAGCTTGCAGAAATAGCGAAGAAAATACTTTCCCCTCCTTCGCTTGTTACTGTCATCACAATGCTAGTAATTCCAGGAATAAGCATAATAAACGCAAAAATTTTGCTTGTCATTTCGCGTCTTGAGGGCATTGTTGTATTACCACTTTGATCTGTTTTGAGAACTTTTTTTACAAGCTTGGATAGATTGTTATATTCCATTACTTCAACCTTAAAAATTAATTATTACCTTATTTACATTAACAAAAAGTAGCTAAGTAAACCTTATCTCACGATACTTATATCGCTCCTTATACAGAAGCAAAATTACTATTTACAATACAACAGTTAATTCAAGTCAGGAAATCTTAAATGCATTTGATATAAAAAGATGACCGTCTGCTTCTCGCTCATAACTGCCTATCAATTGCACTCTACAATGTCTTATTTGATCTTCTTTGCTTATTTATTTTTTACTGTTTTTGGCTGGCTTAATAGGTATTACAATTATATGATATTGATAATTATTTGCATTAAAAGGTTTTGAAAGGTGTGTATGAAAAAGTCTATGTTAACTCTGGCGTTAGTTACGGGTTTGAGTGGTTGTAGCACAACAACTGTGCCGCCTGATAAAAGCTCATCGCTTTATTACGCTGCGCTTTATAATGCACAAGCAAAGCCTGTTAGCTCTGTATTATTAGAGCCCAAGCTATTAAATGCCGATGTGGTTTTAGTAGGTGAATGGCATACGCACCCGGGTGTGCATTTATTTCAGGCTGAGTTATTTGAGCAATTAAGCAAAAGTAATAAACGCACTGCCCTGTCGCTTGAACAATTTAGCCGCGCCGATCAGCTTACTTTAAACCAGTATGTTAAAGGTGAAATTGGTGAGCAATACTTAATTGATAACACCCAAGCGTGGCCTAACTACAAAAGTGATTACCGTGCGCTGGTAGAGCTGGCTAAAGCGAACAATAGCGATGTAATAGCTGCAAATGCTCCTAAAAATATTGTTACGTGTATTGGCAGGCAAGGCATAAGTTACCTAAATGAACTTGATGAAACACAGCAGAGCTATATTGCAGCCGCTATTGATACCTCCCCCAGTGATTATAGACAACGTTTTATGACCTCAATGCATCACGGCTCGCCAAGTCAAAATGAAAACTATTATGCTGCGCAAGTTACCTGGGATGAAACCATGGGGGAGTCTATCGTTAACTATTTAAATAATCATAAAGATGCGCAAGTAATGCATATAGCGGGCGATTTTCATGTAAAAAATGGCGAAGGTATAGCGCGCGTTATTAAGCGTTTAGCGCCAGAGCTAAATGTTGTTTGGATATCGCCGGTAACAAGTGTGCAAGCTAATCAAACAGGGTATCAGTTGCAGGTTAATCCTTTGCCACCCCGTTATGTACAAAAAGAACATCAACAAGCGGCTTTTAAAGCTTTAGCCAAACGAGGGGAGCAAACGCATTGCCAATAATAAAATAGGGTGTATTACACAGTGTTAGTGCAATACACCCTTTGATATTTATTTAAGCGTAAATGTGCCTTTCATCATGGCGTAATGCCCAGGAAAAGAGCAAAAATACGTGTAGTTAGTCCCTGCTGTTAAGGCGCTAGTATTAAAAGTAACTTGCGCTGATTTGCCACCGCCAATAATGTCGGTAGCGGCAAGTACGCGAGTATCGTTAGGCTTTAAGTAGTGGTTACTAAGCCCTGCTGCGTTGCCATCGGTTATTATAGCTTGCATGTTTTTCTCGCTAGCAAGCCCCCAGTTATGGCCCATAACATTGGCGGGTAATTTACCTACATGGCTAAGCTTTACAGTTACTTTTTTACAGCTTTTAGGAGCGCTTAGCGTTTTAGTTGAAAACTGCATCATGTCGTTTGCATCAAGGCTAAGTGTGCATTCGTCTGCATGTGCTGCATTGACACTAAGTAGTAGTGCAGTACTTAGTAAAGCAATTAATTTTTTCATACTGTTTCCTCTGTATTAGCTAAGTTGTTGCGTGCTTGATTGGTTAACGTAACCAGCGCTTTACGTACCTCTAACGGGCTGTTGCACTGGGTTTTAAAATTAATAAAGTAATTACGCTTTTGGCTTTGTATATAAAAACCAGTGGGTAATAGGCCGCTCATTATAGGGGTGTTATCGGCTACGCCGTAGTGCTGCATTAATATGAGCGACATAGCATCTTGGTGATCTTCATTCATATGGTTAATCATGCTTTGCTGTTGGCTTTCATCCCAGTTTTTTGCCTCGCCCTGCCACTCGATTTGTTCAAGCCAAAATATTTTGCCAAAGCCGCCAATGTAACGCACTCGCACTACGTCTAATTGCCATAATTGAAAGTCGTGCGCGTTGCGATAGCTAGCGGCTTCGGGGTATAGGGAAATATAGTTATCAAGTAAAGTGTGTGCTTGCTCACTTGGCACAATAGAGCCATCGCCTACAAGCGTTACGCGGCCGTGCTCGTTTTGATCGCCACTGTCGGTGGCATCAAACACAGTTAGGCTCATACGTGAGTCGTGCTTTAGATTTTTAGTGTGCTGGGCTATATCGCTAATAAAAAAGTAAACGCGGCCTTGTTCGTCGCACATATAGGGGGTTACTGAGCCAAACGGGTAACCGCGTAAATTATTAGAAATGGTCGACATGACACCAGCATTGGTTTTGTAAACCAATGTGCGTGCATCGTTTAACGCTTGCTCTCTCATAAAAACTCCTGACGTTGAGAAAAAACCATGGGTGCATCGTTATAAGGATGAGGGTTTACGTGCAGTTTCATGGCGTACATTTGTTGTAAGTTTTGTTCAGTTAATACGGTGTTTATAGGCCCACTTTGCAGCACTTTTTTGTTGTGCAGTAAAATAGCATCGGTTGCATAAAGGCTGGCTAAATTTAGGTCGTGTATTGCAATAATGGCGCTGTTACCCTGCCCTACAAACGCTTTAACGCAGCTGAGCAAAGCATGTTGATGGCGCATATCAAGTGCTGATGTAGGCTCGTCGAGCAGCATTAGTTTTGGCTCGGCCGATTGTGTAAAGGCGTTTAGTTGCGCCAAAGTGCGCGCCATATGCACACGTTGTTGCTCTCCGCCCGAAAGCGCACTTACGCGGCGAGTTAAATAATGGCTTAAATCCATAATAGCGGCGTATTTATTTACTTTTTCGCTTTGCATTTTTAATGACTCTACATACGGGTAGCGGCCCATTGCAATAAGCTCAAATACAGTAAAATCAAACCCTACGTGGTTTGCTTGCATCATCACTGCGCGCTGTGTGGCTAGGCGTTTTTTAGCATGAGCGGCCAGCGGCTTAGCATTAAAAAGTACACTGCCTGTAAAGGAATGCATACCTGCTAAGGTATGCAGCAAGGTAGATTTACCTGCGCCATTTTCACCAAGTAGTGCTACAAGTTGCCCTTGTTTAGCGCTGCCATTAATAGCGTTTAAAACGCTGTGATTATCAAAGCCAACGCTTAGATTGTTAAACGTGATCATGACCAACCTCGCTTATTTTTCACTATTAAATAAATAAACAATGGCGCACCCAATAATGCAGTAATAATTCCAATGGGTAGCTCTGATGGCATGATCACAATGCGTGCTAGCCAGTCAGAAAGTAGCAATACCACTACGCCAATTAGCATACAAAGCGGCAGCATATTACGTAAATGCGGCCCCACCATTAATCGGGCAATATGCGGGACTACTAAACCAACAAACCCTATTAAGCCGGTAAGTGCCACAACCGCCCCTACTCCTAGTGCAACAAGTATAATTACATATAGTTTGAGCTTGTTGGTGTCTACCCCTAGGTACTGAGCTTGTGACTCGCCAATAAGGAGTAAGTTCATGGGCTCTTTTAACCGCCACAGGCCAATTAGGCTGATAAACAGTAACGGCGCAGCTTGAATAATCGTGCTCCAGCTTGCTCCGCCTAATGAGCCCATGGTCCAGTAATTTATTAATCGTAGCGCGCTATCGTCGGCAAAAAAGCTCAGTAGCCCAATAACCGCAAATGCTAACGCGTTAATAGCCACCCCCACTAATATAAGTGTGGTGATATTAATTTGCCCTTGCTGCTTGGCAATAAAATATACCAGCGAGGTAACACCAAGCGCCCCTAAAAACGACGCATAAGGTAAATACAACTGCGCGTTAAAATTAAACTGCGCGCTAAGTGCTATAAACGCCACAGCAACCATAGCCGCACCCGCACTAATGCCAATAATAGATGGATCGGCCAATGGGTTGCGGCACAGCGCTTGCGTTGACGCGCCTGTTTGGGCAAGCACCAACCCTACAAGCACTGCAAGCACAAAGCGTGGCAAACGTATTTGCATTACGACATTTATTTGCAGCGCATCAAACTGATTAAAGCGCTCGGGTGCAAGCCAAGCAATGGCTAAACGCCAATCCCACCCTGCTGGCCCATACCCTATGCTAAGTAGCGCCAAAGCAAAAATACACACAGAGGCTAATAGCATCCATTTATGGGTTTGGCTAAGTGTTACAGGGTTAAAACGGCTCAATGTTAGGGTGTTCATAAGTGGGCTTTGTACTCGTTAAGCTCATTAATTCCTGTGGCAATACGTGGCGACATGCCAAGCGAAAGTAGGCTATCCATTACAAGTAAGTTACAGGTTTGCGCCGCTTTTAATAAGTGTAGTGTAGGTTGCTCACAAAAAGCCTGCTTACCGCCAAGGCTGTGTACAACATGGGCTGGGGCTACTAAAAAGTCGGGCTGATTTATAGCAAGTACTTCGGTGTTAATTGCTTTAAAGCCTGAATGCGTAGCGCCTATATTGGTAATGCCTGCATAGCTAAATAATAAATTAGGGACGGTTTCTTGCCCGGCTGCAATAAGCCCGCGCTCATTAGCTGAGAGTAAAAATAGCGCGCTGTGTGTTTGCGCTTTTGCTTTTTCAGGTAACGATTTTGTAATGTGTGTAATAAGTGTTTGTGCTTTTTGCTTGGCGTTTAAGTCGGTACCAAGGCGTTTTATAAGCTCAAGTAGCTCGTTAACTGAGGTCGGCTTTTTATAATGAATTAGCTTAACCCCTGTTGCCTCAATTTGCTTAAGTGCTTGGCTTCGCCCTGCGCCTTCAAGCGCTAACAAGGTGGTTGGACGCATTGAAAGTACGCCTTCTGCAGCTAAATCGCGATAATAGCCCACTTGCGGTAATTGCGTGGCTTGGTGCGGGTACATGCTCGATTGATCAACAGCTACAAGGGTATTTTGTTTGCCTAGCGCATAAATTATTTCAGTAAGGGTGCCGCCAGCGCTAATAACGCGCTCTTGTGCAAGTGCAGATTGGGCCATTAAAGCAAACAATATAAATAGGTATTTCATTACACACTCCGGTTTTATTTTTTGGCTATTATAACCAGTTAAATCTAAATGAAAATGATTATCATAATTAATTGATCTTAATTTGACTTAGTTGTAACATCTCCGCCATAAATAATAACTATTATCATTTGGAGTTAAAATGAATCCCTCTGCGTTTAGATTTACTGCTATAGCAACCTTACTACTTGGCTCGGGCACTGCCATTGCCGAAAACATAATTGACGATCATATTGTTGTAAGTGGCTCGCGCTTTGAGCAAAAGCTTAAAGATGTAACAGGCTCAGTCACTGTTATTACCGAGCAAGACATAGAGCGTCAGCTAGCTGTAGATTTACAAACCATGTTTAAGTACGACCCAAGCATTGCAACGACAGGCAGTGGCGCAGGCGCGCAAACACTTACAGTACGTGGTGTTGGTGGTAACCGGGTTGTATTTATAAAAGATGGCCGACGCACCAACGATGGTTATGCAGGTGGAGGGGGCTATTTAGTTGGCCGTAATTATTTTGACGTAGCAGGTGTAAAACAAGTAGAAGTAGCCAAAGGTGCTGCATCGTCATTATATGGCTCTGATGCACTTGGTGGCATTGTGGTTATAACCACTAAAGATCCTAGTGATTATTTAAAAAATAACAGCAGCTTTGTAAAAATGGCGCTTGGGTATCAAGGTCAAAGTAATCAAGTAGCCGCCGATATTACTGCGGCAAAAGACTTAGGCGACTTTGCAGTAAGCGCCGTGTATAGCCACCGCGACAGCGAAGAAGTACAAAACTATGACGAAAATTTACCCGGTTATGATGCTAAGTTGGATGCTTTATTAGTTAAATTTGAGCAACAGCTTGATGAAAAACGCACACTAAAATACACCCTTGATTACTTTAATCAAACAACTGAGCAAGTAATAACCCCCGCTGTTCAAGAAACCGAAGAAGATGACACGAGTTGGTCACTGGCGCTCGATTACTATTCAGAAGTAGCAACCGCTGCGTTTGATAAATGGTACGGGCAAGTGTCTTATAGTAGTTACGAGCAACAAAGCGATCAAATTAGTGGCGCAAGCACCTACACCGATTATAACGACTATCGTTTTGAGCAAAATATTTTAGGTTTAAAAGCGGTATTTAATAAAGGGTTTAACGCAGAGGGTGCCGATCATGAAGTGGTATACGGGATTGATATAGACTTATACGACACCACCCGCCCACGTTTTAAAACCCGTATTTTAGCCGATGGCACTGTTGATTTTACAGACCAAAAACAAAAAGCATTCCCGGGGGCTGATACCTCTTTAATTGGCGCTTATGTACAAGACAGTATCTCGTTTAATAATAGCGCGTGGTCGGTTATTGCGGGTGTGCGATATGATTACTACACCCTAGAGGCTAAAAATGATGAGCTATACGCCGATGCGCAGCTTGGTGATATTACCGAATCTGCCTTTTCGCCTAAGCTAGGTGTTATATACCAAGTGGATGATAACTTGTCGTTGTACGGACAATACGTACGAGGCTTTAAAATACCACCACACGACCAAGCCTATCAAAGCCACGGCGTTGAGCCGTTTTATCAAATATTACCAAACGCCGATTTAGACCCTGAAAGCAGTGATTCGTTTGAGCTTGGGCTAAGATACGCCAGCAGCGATATTAGTGTAAATTTAAGTGCTTTTTATGCAGCATACGATGACTTTATAGAAACCGCCGTAGTGGGTGTTGAGCCAACGTACATTCCTGGCGTAAACAAAACGCTGTATCAGTACCAAAATATTAGCGAAACACAAATAAGCGGTGTGGAAGCCGGAATTGCCATGTATGTAGCTGAAAATATACTACTAGAGGCAAACGTGGCTTACGTTGATGGTGAAAATAAAGAAACCGATCAGCCACTTTTCAGCATTAGCCCGTTAAATGGCTCAGTATTGTTAAGTACAGAACAGGGTAATATTAACTGGACCGCCGCGTTGCGTTTGGCTAAATCGCAATCGGATGTAGTACTTGATACAAACGGTAATAAAACTACGCAAGGACATGGCTACGGCGTTGTTGATTTATACGCAAACTACGAATGGCAAGCGTGGCAGCTAAATGTAGGTGTACTTAACTTGCTCGATAAAGAATATGTACCTTTTGAGTTGATTGCAGGTCAATCACAAGGTGCTGATTTTAGCCAATACACCCAACCTGGGCGTAACTTTTCAGCCAAAATAAGCTATGAGTTTTAATTAGCTCCTAGAAAATTAAATAGCAACAAACGCTGCATGAAGCTGCAGCGTTTGTTGAGTTTATTTTTATGATGACACCCAACCTAATTTTTTATTTATTGATTCCTAGATTCTAATTGGAAGTGCACCACCTAATTCATTATGGCTAAAGTACAAAATTAACGGTGGGTGTCATCTCAAAATTTAATCTTAAAATTTACTAAAAACAAAGTAACACTTTATAAGCCAGCGATTTAAAGCAAAAATCACTGGTTTTATAAATTAATTAACTGCAAAGTCTTTTGTTTCTAAATAGCTTGGTACGGTTTTAAAACATGCCTCTAGTTTGCTTTTAAGCGCAGTGCTTATCGAAGCATCACACTTCAATTTCCCGTTATATTTACTCATAGTAAGCGGTACTAAGCTTAACGAGTCATAGCTTGGCTTGCTTTGTATTTTATGAATTACTAAACCTTGCTGCTCTGTTAGCTTTATTAATGTAAACACATTTTTTTGTGCTTGATTAGTCGTTATTTTTTCAACATATAGCGGGTTTTTAAAGGTTAGCTTTGTAGTAAAAAGTGCGTTGCCACCGCGTTCAAAATGGCCGTTAAATACAGTTACATTTAAGGTGGGTGTCTTTTTATTTATTAATAAATTTAGGTCAAATTTGGTTGGTAAAATAGTGATCTGTTCTTGCTCGTCTGCTGCTTTATTTAAAATATTTTTGATTGTTTTTAAGTGGGTGTCATCCGTAGTTACTTCATACACTATTTGGTAGTTGTGTGGAGGGGCGTATAAAGGCATGTGGCTGGCAAGTACTTTATCGCCGGCTAAAATAAGCGCCATACCATGGAAGCCATTATAGCTGTGGGTTATGTGTGAATTGTGTTGAGGTGTATTTGCGTGCGCTGCACTCGATAATAAAATAAAAAATAGCAGTATGTGTTTCATGTTAGTGCTCAAAAAATATATATAGCGCCACTATAAGCTGATTTTTATATACAAATAATCGATAATAAGTGATTAGTTGTTTCCTTTTAGTTAATACGGTTTGGCGCTATGCATTTAGATGACATTGAAAAAGTAATTCATATGGCGGGTTCGCAAAATCTGCATACAACCGCTAAGCACTTTAATATTACCCCAGGTGCGCTGTCTAAAACGCTAAAAAAGGTTGAGGCAAATTTAGCCACGGAGCTGTTTAACCGTGTAGGTAAAACCTTAGTACTCAATGATAAAGGCAAAGAGTTTGTTAAGCACAGTAGCGATTTAGTTCATAATTACCAGCAGCTTACTAGCCGTTTTAAAAGCGATAATCATAAATTTAATGCGGTTATTGCAGGCCCTGCCATTTTACTCAAAAGTGGCGTTAAAAAGCTGCTTACACCCCTTAGTAACCTGCCTTGCTCGGTGCGTATTAATAATGTATTTGAAGGTGAAGCCATAAGCCAAGTTGCATCAGGTTCGGCGCATATTGCGCTAGTTACTCGCGAGGCATTAAACAACAGCTCACATACTAATTTAGTGGCGGTTGACGTATTTAATACTGAGTTTAGTGTAGCTGCGTCTCCTTCACATCAGCTAGTACAAAAAGGCTTTTTAACACTCAATAAAAACCAATTACTACAGTTGTCTTTTGCATGCCCGTTGTTTTCACCACTGTGCGGCCTTGAACAAGGTATTGGCTCCGACGGTTGGCAAGATGAAATAGCCCCGCGCAATATTGTATTTAGATGTAGCGATTACAGTGCATTAATAGAGGTGATACAAAGTGGCTTGGCGTTGGCATATTTACCAAATTTCGTGATTGATGATTTAGGGCTTAAAAAATTAACTGTAAAGGGGGTTAACAGTCGCTACAGCGAAGACATAGTAATGATTTACAAACCATCAAAAGCTGATGGCTGGCTTAATAAACTCATGCACTCTTTGTAGAGAATTTATCAATTTAAGTTCAATGTAAAGTATTACTTAGCTAAGCAGTGGTTAGCTAATATCAGCAACAATGCACTGATTACGGCCATGTTCTTTTGCATGGTAAAGTGCTTTGTCAGCACATTTGTAAACTTGGTCTATGTCGTTACTGTGCTCAGGACTAAAAAAATCAAACTAAGTGCATAAAAAAAGCCAGATGCAAACGCTACTGGCCTTTCATTAAAACCGTCATGTATTTAGAGATGACGGGATGTTATTTAAACTTATTTACTTACGTTTTTACGGCGTCTATTAAACCATACTAATGGAGTAAGTAATAAAGCTATAAAGCCAAAACTACCACCACCGCTAGATTTTGATTCTGTTACAGGCACAGTTGCTACCGCTTCATTTTTTACCATTACAGTACTTTGTTGAGTCACAGTTGTTACACCATCACTTACGGCAACTTCAAAAACAAGCTCTTCATCTGCAGTAATAGCTGCAGGTGTGAAGCTCAAAGTTGCTGTATCGGTACCTGTGAGCGTAGCAGCACTACCGCTAACCTGAGTCCAAGCATAAGTTAGTGTTTGGCCATTGCGATCTGTAGCTGTTGCTGTAATTGTTCCTGTAGCAGATTCAGTAATTTCCGCTGATGCACTTTCGACTAAAACAAGTGGGGCTGCGTTATCACATGCTAGTGAATCACCCGCTACAAGCTCAGAAAATACAGGAGATAAAACGTTAGACATAGTTAGGTTATCAATCCACCAACCTAAATCACTTACTGCGCCATCTGATGAAATCCTAAAGCGTACTTTTACTAAGTTGCCGTTTAGAGCATCACCAAAGTTGATAGTTTCATAATTACCATACGCGCCACTATCTTGTACGTTATTACCAGTAAAAGTTTCACGTTCTTGAAGTTCTTGCGAATCGTTTTCGATTAGAACAGCGTCGTAGCCAACATCAAATGTGCCGCCAATTTCAGTAGCATCAACCCAGTCACCGCCATTAACACTAACTTCTACAACACCACCATCCCAGTTTTGCTCAATACTATAGAAATGCCAAAACGAGATTTCAAAGTCGCCTGAGTAACCAACTTCGAATGGCTTACTCTCTATTGCTACATCTGATTGGAAGCCATTATTTACAAGGCGCATTGCCTGTGTGCCTAGCTCAAACCCACCTTGTTCAAAGAAGGCAATATTACCACTATTATCCATAACCTGAGTGCCAACAGCTAAGTCACCGCCAAACATTACGTTTTCTTTTAAATCTAATAGTGATGAACTTGCTACTTCCATATCATCTGAAACTACAGCTCCAACAGGCATTTCTGACTTAAAGCCCATATTTACTTCAAACGTAAGTGTTTGATCAAGTGCTTCAACGATATCATCGTCCGTTTCAATTTCAGGGAATGTGACTTCAATTTCTAGTGTTTCAGCTGTACCCGCTTCGTTCAAAGTAACTTTAATATCGTTACTAGTTATTGCTTCGTACGGTTGAACTTCACCAAAAGTAAGTAAACCATCATTTTCAAATGTTACATCATGATCGCTTATAACAGTCAGTTGTGCTGTTGTACCACTAAGTACTTCACTACCACGGTTAGTAATTGTTACGCTAACCGTACTCGTTTCGCCTTTATCTAAAATATTGTCGTTAGTACAAAAACCAAGCTCTGTACCATTGTACATGTTGTTTAAGTCAGCACTTGCAAATGCATAGCTAGAAAGCTGTGTTTTATTTGATTCAACCACACCAGTAAGGTCATTACTGAAACGATCTGGCGATACTGCGCCAAGACCCATACCACGTTTAGCAAATGCACCTACCATTAATTTGTAATCAGCAGGGTCTACTGCATAGGCAGCAGCTAAAATAGCATCACGTGCTTCAGTGTAGGTTGGTGCAATAGGTGTTAATTTGTAACCTGCAACTAAGTAATCTGCCATTCGAGTTTGTGCTTCATTAAAGCCATGCTCGTTAATAAGCGCTACATAGTTTTCCCATAATACAGTTGCCCAAATTTCGCCGGCAGCATGAGGAGAAGCCACGCTTGTTGGTGATATACCAATATCAGCACCAGCATTTTCAGTAATATGGCGGAACGACAATGCATTTACATCTGTATCAGTTGAATAAGGAAGACGACGAATACCGAAGTAGAAGTCTTCTACAAATGTGCCGCTACCATATGCTTTTTGGAACTTATCGTTACCTGTAATATTTATATCGCTTTCTTTAGCGATAAACATTAATGAGTGGAAATCGCCCCAGCCTTCGCCCATTGCGCGGCCTTGGAAGTTAATAAGGCCTGATGAATTACCGACTAAGCGGTTACTAATGTAGTGACCCCATTCATGAGCAATAATACCATTATCAAACGTACCATCTTTTAATGTTGCTTTGGTAAACATGTCTACAGTAACAACTTCACCAGCATCAATTAGGTCATACATTGCATGACCATCAGCGTAATTTAAACCCATATTTGGAATGGTTACAGTATCGTCTTCACCGCCCATTGGTGCCGGTTCTGCCGTATCTGGGTCATTATTAACAACGATAGTTGCTATTGCACCTGCATCTTGTGCATTTTTTACTTTAATCGTAAAAGCACATGAGCCACGATCTACAATTGCAATTTTCCCTGCTAGTTCAGCAGCATTTATAGCAGGCTCACAACCATCATTAATACTTGTTGAATCTACTGTATTTCCATCATCTAAACGAACAACTTCTGCAGCCACATCACTGAATTGGTATTTACCAAAGCCAGATTCTTTTGTTGAAGCTAAAAGGCCTAAAGAGTCATGTGAAGTTACTGTAATACCAAAATCTACACCAACAGTGGCATCTTTACTGTTGTACAAGTACATTTGCATACGTGGGCTAGCACCATCAGCTGGTGTAGACATATTTGCATTATTACGACCTGAGTTATCTTGAGCCTGTGCTTCAATCGGGTCACCTTCTACGCCGCCACGACCAAAGTTAGATACCTGCGCTACATTTGATGTTTCATCAAAACCATGATCATAGAAAAAATCATGTAAAAAGTTATTCATATAAAACAAGTTAACAATAGCTGCTTTACGGTTTGCGTAGCTATTTGCAACTTCATCTACTTGGTAAGGGTAGTCAAATGTGAAGTCTGCAGTTGTTTCAGCGGTAAAGTCACCTTCACTAAAGTCTTGAGGTGCAATCACATCGGCGTAAGCAAATACGTTATTACCTGATGTTGTCGTTGCATCATCAGCTAACCATGGGTCCATTGTGCTTAGTTTGCTGTAGTAGGATAGAGATACCATTGGCGCGTCTAAAATCTCAGTCTCGTCTACTTGTCCTGGGCCATCTGCAGGAATTACGTCACCGTGCGGGCTTTCCATTGGGTAGCCATCTTGGTTAGCGTAAACACGGTAATTAAAGTCAGCTGCATGAGATTTCAAATCTTTCGCAAAATATACTTTGCTGTTATTCGAATCTACTACGTAACTAAAGTAGTCACTTTCTAAAGAGCCAACTTCTGCTACTTCTACTTCAATGTAATAAGCAGATTTCAGCTCGCCTGCAACTTCAAAAAACACTTCTTTTGCACGTGGCGTACCTAAAACAATCTTAGAGTCATCTAATGATTTAGCCTCATATTTTGCATAGCCACCTTCATTACCAATTTTACGAAGTGAGACATCAATATTAGCTAATTCACTAAATGCTTTTTTTATACTTTGCTCAGAGTTTACAAAACCCGTTAATGCAGCAAGTTTATTTTTAGATGACGACGTATCAGCAAAATACCCCGAGCTTGCTACTAGGTTGTACTCTTTATCCATTAACAAGTTGTATTCGCGGTTAAAAACTTCAACACCGTTTACTTGTTGCTTGTATTTTGCACTAATAGAGCCACGTTTTTGCTCTGATAAATCAACCATAACAGCAGAAGATGCTGTTGCTTTACGATTACTAATACCTGTTAAAGTTTCAATATAAAAGTCAGCAGCATATTGGTTACGGTTATCAGCAGCGATTAAAGCCATGTCAGGCTTACGCTGACCTATTGCTTGCCATAAAAACGTTGCTTTACCCATTTGTGCATCGTAAATTGATTTTTGACCCGAGACAGTGGCGCGTTCGGCTAAGGTTTTCTGCTGAACAGCAGCTAAAGAAGTACCCTGAGTAACTGCATTTGTTGCACTTACATCATAAAATCGAGTTTGTTCAGCGGCCGTTAGCTCACCTGCTGCTAATGTAGATGCTACAACCATGGCAATAGTTGTTAATTTAAATTGAGACATGTATCCACCTGTTTGTATTTATTATGTTTAAACACTTAATGTTTTTAAATTGATTATTTTATGTAAACGCCTGGTTAAGTTGTTAATATACAGACTTGAATAAGGCTGAATAGCTTTAAATTTAAAGAAAAGTAAACAAAGGTAAACGAATGCAAAAAATAATTTTTACAAGTGCAGTGCCAATAATCGCAGCTTTATTACTATCTGCATGTAATAACAGTGAAAAAACAGAGGTTAACAACTCTCAGGCACAACCTAAAACAGCAGAAATCATTATAAAAGAACCATCTAAGAACCAGAAAAGTGACACTATTTTCCCTAAAAAAGAAAGTAGTCAAGGTGTTATTAAAAATGCATCTAAAAGCATAAATTCATCGGGTGATAAACTTATCTTTAACTCTGAGCAGTTATTTAAAGGCGACGTTATTTATAATCAGAACTTAAAACAAAAAGGTGTAGTAACAGGTACTCTTACCATTACATTAAATACCGATTCTGTGCCTGATGAGTTAAAAAATAATTATGAATTAATCAAGTCAACAGCTCACAATTACACATTACTTGTTGAAAAAGGTGTTGATATTGCAGGATTGTCTAGTGCTTTAAACAGCTATAAATCAGTGACCAATGTAGAAATTGCAATTAACTATTCACCTATCGAAACACACTTTTAATCAGCAACAATGCACTGATTACGGCCATGTTCTTTTGCATGGTAAAGTGCTTTGTCAGCACATTTGTAAACTTGGTCTATGTCGTTACTGTGCTCAGGCCAAGTTGCAATCCCAATTGAAATTGTTATAAAGCCGATAGTTTCCATATTTGTAGACTCAACAGTTTTACGTAGTCGCTCTGCTATTTTGAGCGCACTTTGGCTGTTTTCATTAGGCAAGACAAGTACAAATTCTTCACCACCTATACGTGCTACGATATCGTCTTTTCGAGATAATTTTTTGATAATATCAGTAAGCGATTTAAGAGCTTCATCTCCTTTATCATGGCCAAAGGTATCGTTAACTCGCTTAAAGAAATCGATGTCTATCTCTAAAATAGCAAATGGAGTTTGCTTAAACATCAACTGGTTTAATAAACCGTTTAAACTCCTACGGTTATGAGTATCAGTTAGGGGATCTGTTTGCGCATCATGACGAAGCTGACCTATCTGCATTTGCAAAGTATTAACTCCATTGAGCATTGCAATTTTTAGTCTTTGGCTTTCAAAGTACCAAGATTTAACACTTTTTAGCTCTTCAATACTTGTTGGATCGTCAAGTGTATTTGCTTTGTCTGCTAGTTGTTTTAAAGGTCTAGAAATTAAGTGAGCAAAAAAACCGATTAAAAGAAACGTAATAACAGCCATCGGTAATGTACGTTTTATTACTTCAGTTATGAGTAAATCAAGTGACGAAAGCGTTGCTCTTACAGGGCGCTGAGCGACAATTACCCATTTTGCTTTAGGCACGGAGGAAAAGCCTGCTAGCATTTCTATCTCTTGGCTATTTTTAACAATAGAAGTACCGCTTTGGCCTGTAATCATATTATTAGTGATGGAATTATTTGTGACGACTGTCCCTATTAGTGCCTGATCTGGGTGATAGAGAATTCGCCTACTGGCGTCGACCACATAAATATTTGTTCCACCCTCATAATAATGCTGCTCTAATAAGCTATTTAAAATATTACGCTCCTTTAGATAAAGAGAGCCACCAATATAACCAAGGTAATCTCCACTTTGATCAAACAAAGGATGAGAAATAAAAACAATAAAGTTCCCAGCAGCCGACATATAAGGCGCGCTGATTAATGGTCTTTTTTCTTGTAGCGCTTGTACAGCGCCAGGTGAGTGGATTGATTCACCAATAAGTTGCGGAAATTTAGGAGAGGTTGCGACAACAACACTATGCTTATTAATTACAACCGAGTTAAAGCTATTCGTTTGTAAGTGTAAGCGGGTCGCTTCTTGGTTTAATAAATCTTCATCATCAACTCTTTGCTCTATTTTTTTAGCTGAATAGGCCAGTTGTTGCATTGCGGATTCTAAAAAATTATCTGTTGCTGATGCCAGTTTATTGGCATAAGCATAGTTACTTTTTAGCGTGTAAGCTGTTAACTGCTCTTTTTGTACTTGGTAGGTAGAATAAAAGCTACTTACTAAAGTACTAATAGAAGCCGTAATCGCTAAAAGCAAAATAAGAAATCGAAGATTTAAGGCCGTTAATAATTTTTTTCGCAAACGTATGCCATCCTAAGTACAGGTATTCAGTACCCGAACCTATAATTGTATATAAAGCCCGCAATTATACCCTCTGGAAAATTTATTATCTAATATTAACAAAGCCACAAAAAATATAACTAAATATAACTTTTCGCTAATAGCAAAATTATAAATTTTCTTTAACTTTTACAATATGTTATTGGTTCCTCTGCAAAAAATCCTTCTTTTGCAGTTACCTCAAAAAGTAGTTAAGCTGCTTACACTTATCTACTTTTTAGCTTTGGAGTGTGTTTTGCTAAATAAGTGTATTGTATCGTCTATCGTTTTTTTATCTGGGTGCTTAATGCCATTACAATCCTCGCTTGCTAAACCCGTGCTTTCTCTTGAACAAAAACTTGGGCAAAAGCTAATACTCGACTTTCGTTACTTCTGCCAGCAAGGAGTAAGTAATAAATGCCGAACTCCAATGACCGAGTTACCTAATGAGCTCGCTACCGCTATTGCAAAATACGATATTGGTGGGGTAATTTTATTTTCTGAAAACACTCAATCGATAGAGCAAACAATTACGCTTAATAGCCAATTGCAAACAGCTGCAAGTAAATCCAGTAGTAAGCTGCCGCTATTTATATCAATAGATCAAGAAGGCGGACGTGTAGCGCGTTTACCACGCGATGTTGCCACCTCATTTACCGGTAATATGTCGATTGGCGCAACCTACAAAAAACACGGTACAAGCTTTGCGACAAAAACAGCAACAGTTATAGCTAAAGAACTAAACTCGCTGGGTATAAATGTAAACTACGCGCCCACGGTTGATGTAAACATGAACCCCGATAACCCTGTTATTAACGTTCGTTCGTTTGGTGAAAACCCAGCATTAGTGAGTAAATTGGGCGCCGCACAGGTTGCAGGATTTGAAAGCAATGGCGTGATTACCTCGTTAAAGCACTTTCCGGGTCACGGCGATACAAACGTAGATAGCCATACAGGCTTGCCTAAAGTAAACCATGCAAAAGAAGTTATTTACGAGCAAGACCTAGCACCGTTTAAACACATTATCGCCAAGCAAAACCCAGGCATGATAATGACGGCGCATATTCAATACCCAGCGCTTGATAGCACAACGTTTATAAGTGTTAATGGCAAAACGATGGTAAAACCAGCAACAATGTCGCGCGCAATCATTACTGATATTTTACGTGGCGAGCTTAATTACCAAGGAGTTGTAGTAACTGATGCGCTTGATATGGCTGGTATTAGTAACTTCTTCACACCAACTCAAGCTGTAATAAATACATTTGCAGCTGGAGCTGACATTGCCCTAATGCCTATTGAAATTAGAACACCAGATGATTTAAATAAACTCGATGATCTTATTAAAGAGCTTGTTGCAGCGGTTAAATCAAACCAACTTGATGAGCAAGAAATAGCACAATCGGCACAGCGTATAATTACGCTAAAAAATAAATTTAGATTAAGCACTAATTTTGACCCTATTACCGCTCTCATAAATGCAAAGCAAACAATTGGCAGTGCAGCACATCGTGAAATAGAAGCGCAGCTTGCTGTAGAGGCAATAACGCAGGTTAAAAATAATAACAGTACTTTGCCGCTTAATTTAAAAGCAGGAAGTAATGTTCATATTATTATGCCAGACACGCGTAAATGTATGGCAATGCAGCAAGCGATTGAAGCTATCAGCCAGCAAAAATTCACTTATAGCTGTAGTAGCTTACAAGGGTTCGACCCTGCACTCGTAAAAGCACAAATACACGCTGCTGATGTAGTTATAGCCGGCAATGCAACACCTAATCAAAGTGCGGTAGAAATTGGCGGTATGGATGATTTAAAAGACGACCCTAATTTTGCACTTAATAATGCAGAGCAACCAAAAGCACTTGAGTCATTATTAAATATGGCAAAAGAGAAAAACAAAAGCACTGTTTTTATAAGCCTAAGAGCCCCTTACGACATTGCTAAATTTGGCAATTATGCAAATGCTGTACTTGCATCCTACGCATATAATATTGATGTAGATAAAAACGATATTGTATCTGGCCCTGCTTTTACCGCACTTGCAAAAGTGTTATTAGGAGAAGCACCGGCTAACGGCGTATTACCTGTCACAATAAAACCGCAAAAGGCGCACTAATATGAAACTCAATTGTGATTTAGGCGAAAGCTTTGGCGCGTGGAAAATGGGGCTAGACGATGACGTTATGCCACATATTGATATGGCTAACATTGCGTGTGGGTTTCATGCAGGTGACGCCGATGTAATGGCATACACTCTTGTACTTGCCAAGCAACATAACGTACAAATTGGTGCTCACCCAAGCTACCCAGACAAGCAGGGCTTTGGTAGGCGCTCAATGGTACTTAGCGAAAAAGAGCTTACAAATTGCCTGCACTATCAAATAGCCGCTATTGAGGGGATGGCAAAAGTACAAGGTTTAACACTTAGCTATGTAAAACCCCACGGCGCACTTTATAACGACATGATGGCAAATGATCAAATATTACAAACCGTTATAAATGTAATTGCCAGCTACCCAACAGATTTAAAGCTAATGATTTTAGCGACTAAAAATGCCAATAAGCACATTCAAATAGCTAAAAGTTTAGGAGTTGAGTTAATACTAGAGGCCTTTGCAGATAGGCAGTACACCGACGATGGGCATTTAGTGTCGAGAACACTTGAGGGCAGCGTTCACAACAAAGCCGCATTACTAGAGCAAGTAACTCAGCTTTTATCCGATGGCAGCGTGACAACACGAACTGGAAAAAAACTAACGCTCAACGCCCATAGCTTATGCGTACATGGCGACAACGCTGATGGCATAGCGCTTATAAAAGACATAAAAGCCCTGTGTAACTCAGCTAACTAAACACTTTTACACAACCACAAATAGAAGCTGTAAACCCCCTTTACAGCTTTAACTCATAGATTTAAATAAGAGCTTCATCGCATCCTACTGTTAATTTAATAATCCCTAACATATAACTACTTAGCAAATTAAAAAAAGTAACAACAGGGATAAAATGAAAAAGCTTTTAACACTTAGCCTCGTTTTAGGCTGTAGCAATTTAGCCTACGCTGAAACAAATACACTACAACTGCAAGACGTGTTTAATTTAGAATATGCTAATCAAATAGATATAACCGAAGACGGTAAAACTGTTTATTTTGTGCGTAACCGCATGGATATAAAAACAGATCGCAAAGTGGGTAATATTTGGTCTGTTGATTACAAAACCAAACAAATGCAGCCGCTAACCTCTGGCGTGCACATGGATTACTCGCCAGTACTCTCTCCTGATGTTCAACGCCTTGCGTTTATATCAACCCGTGATGGCAGCAGCCAAATATATATTAAATGGCTTAAAACAGGTGCTATGGCAAAAATTAGTAACTTAACGAGTAGTCCACGTTCGATTACATGGAGCCCTGATTCTAACCAATTAATATTTAGCATGTTTGTCCCAAGCGCTAATTCAGCGCCAGTGAGCTTACCGGGTAAACCAAAAGGCGCAACCTGGGCAGAGCCCGCCAAATTTATTGATGATGTTTATTACCGTTCAGATGGTGGCGGTTACACACAAAAAGGTTTTAGCCAATTATTTTCCATAGATGCTAACGGTGGTAATGCTAAACAACTCACTCATGATGAGTTTGATAACGCGGGCGATGTAAGCTTTAGTAACGATGGTAAGTCGCTTTATTTTTCTGCAAACAGGCACACAAACAACCAACTAAAACCCACAAACAGTGAAATTTATAAACTCGATTTAGCTTCGCAAAATATAACAGAAATTACCGATAGAAATGGTCCTGACGAGCAGCCTAAAATCTCTCCCGATGGTCGTTACTTAGCGTACACAGGTTACGATGATAAACGCACTAACTACGAAAACGCTCAGCTTTATATTCGTGATTTAAAAACAGGTAACACAACTAGCTTAACGCCAAATTTTGATCGTAGTGTAGGTCAAATAAAATGGAGTGCCAATTCAAAAGGTGTGTACTTTAGTTACGCCGATAAAGGTCAAACCGCCCTCGCATATCAACCACGCAGTGGCAAGCGTAAAATAATAACAACCCAAATTGGCAGTGTTGCCTTTGGACGCCCTTATTCTGGTGGCGACTTTGATGTAAGCGAAGATGGCGAGGTAGCCTTTACCCTTGCAGATACTCAGCGCCCTGCTGATATAGCAATAATTAAACGCGGTAAAGTGCAGCGTTTAACTACTCTTAATGCAGATGCATTGGGTGACAAAGCTTTGGCTAAAGTGGAAGAAATTTGGATTAAATCAAGTCACGATGAGCTACCAATCCAAGGTTGGGTTGCTTACCCACCTGAATTTGATAGCAGTAAAAAATATCCGCTAATACTAGAAATACACGGCGGTCCTGTCGCTAATTATGGCCCGCACTTTAGCGCTGAAATTCAACTGTTTGCAGCCAAAGGTAATGTCGTTTTATACATGAACCCACGTGGTAGTGATTCCTATGGTAAAGAGTTTGCACAAACTATTCATCATAATTACCCAAGTAACGATTTTGATGACTTAATGACAGGCGTTGATGCGCTAATAGCGAAAGGCTTTATTGACGAGTCTAAATTGTTTGTGACCGGTGGTTCTGGCGGCGGCGTGCTAACAGCTTGGATTGTGGGTCATACCGATCGTTTTGCTGCGGCTGTAGTTGCCAAACCGGTTATTAATTGGATCAGCTTTGTACTAACTGCCGATTTTTACCCGTTTTTTGCTGATTACTGGTTTCCAGGGAAACCATGGGATCACATTGAGCATTACATGAAACGCTCGCCTATTAGCTATGTTGGAAACGTTAAAACTCCTACTATGTTGCTCACTGGGGAATCTGACTACCGTACACCAATTTCAGAAACTGAACAGTTTTATCAGGCATTAAAGTTACAAGGTGTTGATACTGCAATGGTGCGAATTCCTGATGCATCGCATGGTATTACAGCTCGCCCATCAAACTTAATGACCAAAGTTGCTTATATTCAATGGTGGTTTGATAAACACACTAAATAACCTAAAATTTGTATAACATTTATAGCTCAAATAAAAGCCACTTTAAATAAGTGGCTTTTGTATTTATCGCCGTAGTATTCAAACTGTAAACCCCCTTTACACTTCTGTGACAGTTAAATATCGGACTTAGCTAAAACTTCAGTTAGTAAAATTTCGGTTTATAGCATTTTTTGTAACTTGAGTTGGTAAAAAATCGGTTTGAGTCACTGTTTATAGCCTCTCAGTTAGTAAAATTTTGTTTTATCGCACGGAGAAGTTAGTAAAAAATCGGTTTATAAATTCGCTAAGTTTGTCTATTAAAGCAAAAATCAGTCACTTACCAGACTTTTAAAGTTGTTGTAAACGCTTTTTACAGCAAAATCACCCCAAATATGCCGTTTTATGAAAGGTTAGTTAAACTCTGATCTGTAAATTCACTCAGGTAGTTAAATAGTGATCCAACATGATTTGGCAAGGGCGTGTTGAACTTTGGTGGGTTAATTTGCAGCAGTATGTTTGGTTTTTAGGCAAGGCGGAGCTTATGTAGTGTGGTTGTTCCCCATGAATAGGCGATAACGTAGCATAAATACCAAACATGCGCTGCCCTTTGGGTTCTTTCTAGGGACGATAAACTCTTTGTTGCTCGGTTTTTACTTAGCCCACTAGGTTACAAACCTCGCGCCGCGATTTAATCGCCCCTAGTTTGAACAAATTTCAATCCACAAAGATCAACACGCCCTAGTTAAAGTCTGATCTGTAATTATGCTTCAATGTTTAAACTTTGTTTAAAACAATAAAAAAGGGCCTATTGGCCCTTGAGTAACACTATCTAGTTAGGAATTAAAACTGGTTCATGGTGTTATCTTCACCACCGGCTTTTAGCGCGTTATCACCAGAGAAGTATTCTTTGTGCGTATCGCCCATGTTAGACCCTGCTAGGTCTTGGTGTTTTACAGAAGCTTGCTCGCGGCGAATTTCTTGGCGTTGTACATCACGCACGTAAGCCAGCATACCCATATCGCCAAAGTAACCTTCTGATAAAATATCAGTGCTTAGCGCAGCTGTATGGTACGTAGGCAGAGTAATTAAGTGATGGAAAATACCTGCTTCACGTGCGCCATCGCGCTGGAAGTTTTGCACTAGTAAATCGGCTGCTTGTGCAAGCTCTGTTGCATCCATCTCTGGTGCCATAAGGCCTTTATTATCGCCAAGGCTTGGGTAAGCACTAAGGTCACGGCCTGCTTCTTCCCACTCTTGATATACTTGCTCACGAAACTTAAGCGTCCAGTTAAACGAAGGCGAGTTGTTGTATACCAGTTTTGCATTTGGCACGTGTTCTTTTACACGATTCACCAGTTCTGCAATTTGTTTAACATGTGGTTTTTCTGTTTCAATCCACAGTAAATCAGCGCCCGACTGCAAGCTAGTAATACAGTCTAATACTACGCGGTCTTTTTCAGTGCCTTCGCGGAACTGGTATAAACCGTTATCTAGGCGAGTTGGTTTACATAACTGGCCATTAATTTTCATTGCTGTGTCGCCTTCATTCAAGTCATCGACACCGTTAATTGGTGTCGTTTCTAAAAATGCATTGTATTGGCTTGCTAAGTCACCTGGTGTTTGCGACACAGGTACTTTTTGAGTAAGGCTTGCACCTAATGAATCTGTACGTGCCACAATAATACCGTTATCAATACCAAGTTCTAAAAAGGCGTAACGTACTGCGTTAATCTTTGCTAAAAAGTCTTCGTGTGGAACGGTCACTTTACCCGCTTGGTGACCACATTGTTTGGCGTCAGATACTTGATTTTCTATTTGAATGGCACATGCACCGGCTTCAATCATTTTTTTAGCCAGTAAGTAAGTTGCTTCTTCGTTACCAAAACCGGCATCAATATCAGCAATAATTGGCACAACATGGGTTTCAAAGTTGTCTATTTTATCAATAACAGCTTGAACATCGCCGCCGTTCGCTTTTGCTTCATCTAGGTCGTTAAACAAGTGATCTAGTTCACGTGCATCAGCTTGCTTTAAAAACGTGTAAATTTCTTCAATTAGCGCAGGTACCGATGTTTTTTCATGCATGCTTTGATCTGGCAGCGGACCAAATGCAGAGCGAAGCGCTGCAACCATCCAGCCACTTAAGTATACATAGCTGCGTTTAGTTGTTTTTTGATGGCGCTTAATAGCCATCATCATTTGTTGGGCAGTAAAGCCATGCCAACAGCCTAAAGATTGCGTGTACTGGCTTGTGTCGGCGTCATATGCAGCCATATCTTCACGCATTACGTCTGCTGTGTATTGCGCAATTTCAATCCCTGTACGAAAACGGTTTTGTAAACGCATACGGCTTGCGTATTCAGGGTTAATAGCTTTCCATGCGCTGCCTTGTGTTTGGCAAAGAGTAGAGAGTGTGTCTGTTTCGCGTTGATATGTTGTCATAATAAAATCCTTCGAACGAGTGTGTAAATTATTTTAATGTTGTGAGAGTGGCTAGGAGTGTGTTCCGTAGCGCTTAATTCAACATTAGGCTCCTTTTCTAGATTTAGTAAATTTATAGTTGTTATTGTGGCTATACATTTTGTGAATAGCTAAAAAGCACTCAACATTGCCTTTTTGAGTTATTGTTGCCTTACGCACAAGCACACAACAACATCGCGACCGTTTAAAGGAAGGCAACTATGTCCCACACTCTCACACATTCAGGACTCAGCGTAGATACACAACTCGCTGATTTCGTTAAAAATCAATTGCTACCAGGCACTCACTTAAGTGAGTCACAATTTTGGCAAAGTTTTGCACATATCGTTCAAACACTTACCCCTATTAATAAGGCACTGCTTGAAAAGCGAGAGCTGCTTCAACAGCAAATAGACGACTACCATCTTGCTAATAAAACCTGGGATAGCGCTAAATACCAAGCCTTTTTGCAAGATATTGGCTATTTAGTTAAAGAGCCTGCCAACTTTGAAATTGAAACCCAAAATGTAGAGCCCGAAGTGGCCCTTACAGCAGGCCCTCAGTTGGTTGTGCCTGTAAGTAATGCACGCTTTGCACTTAATGCCGCTAACGCTCGCTGGGGCTCGTTATACGACGCTTTATACGGTACTGATGTGTTAAGCGAAGATGATGGGGCTGAAAAAGGTAATACCTACAACCCTGTTCGTGGTTTTAAGGTAATGGCCTACGCTCGCCAGTTTTTAGATAAAGCATTGCCGCTGACCAATGGCTCGCATATAGAAAGCACGAATTACTCAGTAGTAGATGGCGCACTTTTAATTACCTTGCGTGACAGCTCTCAAACCACATTAGCTAACCCATCTCAGCTTATTGGCTATCAAGGAGAAGCACAAAACCCAACTGTAGTGTTATTAAAAAACAATGACTTACACATAGAGCTACATATCGATCACCACCACATTATTGGCCAAGCTGATAAGGCTGGTTTAAAAGATGTAGTGCTAGAGGCCGCTCTTACCACCATTATGGATTGTGAAGATTCAGTAGCTGCGGTAGATGCAGAAGATAAAGTACAAGTTTATAAAAATTGGCTTGGGTTGATGCAAGGTAACTTAGTTGAATCGTTTAAAAAAGGCGATAAAACTGTTGAGCGTACCCTGCAAAGTGATAAAACATACACCGCACTTGATGGCGGCACCGTTACTTTAAAAGGCCGTAGCATGATGTTTGTAAGAAACGTTGGCCATTTAATGACGAACCCTGCTATTACTGATGTGTTTAATCAACCGGTGTTTGAAGGCATTATGGATGCGATGTTTTCAGCCACTGCTGCCCTGCACGACCTAAATAAAAAAACAGGTATCAAAAATTCAAGCGCGCAAAGTATTAATATAGTAAAACCCAAAATGCATGGCCCAGAAGAGGTGGCATTTACTAACACTTTATTTAGCTTAGTAGAGGAAGCGCTAAGCTTACCTAAAAACACGCTTAAAATGGGGATTATGGATGAAGAACGACGTACTTCTGTAAATCTTAAAGCGTGTATTTATGCAGCTAAAGAGCGTGTTGTATTTATTAATACCGGGTTTTTAGATAGAACAGGCGATGAAATTCATACCTCTATGCAAGCGGGCGTTGTGCTTCCAAAAGCACAGATTAAGCAGCAACCATGGATACAAGCTTATGAGGATCGCAACGTCGATATTGGCCTTGCTTGTGGCTTAAGTCATAAAGCACAAATAGGTAAAGGCATGTGGCCAATGCCAGATAAAATGGCATTAATGATGGAGCAAAAACAAGCTCACCCTAAATCAGGCGCTAATACTGCATGGGTGCCCTCCCCTACAGCCGCTACCCTGCATGCAATGCATTATCACGATATAAACGTATTTAATGAGCAGCAAAGTATAGCTAAACGTACTATTGCGAGTCTTAATGACCTGCTTACACCGCCGCTAATGGCAGACCCTAAAACGCTTTCAAAAGAAGATATTCAAAGTGAGCTAGAAAATAACGCACAAGGTATTTTAGGTTACGTTGTACGCTGGATTGATCAAGGCGTAGGTTGCTCAAAAGTACCTGACATTAACCATATTGGGCTAATGGAAGACAGAGCCACACTGCGTATTTCAAGCCAGCATATGGCTAATTGGTTGCTAAATGGCGTGTGCTCACAAGCGCAAATAAAATCAACAATGGCTAAAATGGCAAAAGTGGTTGATGGCCAAAACGAGCATGACACTGCGTATACACCCATGGCAACAAGCGAAGAAACCCTTAATAACAGCATTGCGTTTCAAGCCGCTACTGCGCTGGTTTTAGAGGGCGTAACGCAACCTAGTGGTTACACTGAACCACTACTACATAGCTACCGTATAAAATATAAAGCACAAAAGTCGAATACGCTTTAACTGCTTAATCAAAGTTAAAATTAAGTACTAAACCAGCTTAAAAGCTGGTTTTTTATCGCCTAAAATTAGAATAACAGCACTTTTAAGGCATTTTAAATGTATATAGATAATACACATGAATATCTAACATTTATTCAAACGTAAAAAAGCGTGTTTTGCATACACAAAACACGCTTTTAAAGCTTTTAACCGTTTACGTTTAATTTTTTACAATGGCATTGTGATAAATATTTTGTACATCGTCACAATCTTCAAGCATATTTATAAACTTATCAAAGTTAGCAATAACTTCTTCGTCTTCAATTTCAATATTAACTTGAGGAATAAACGTAATTTCATCTACTTCAAAGTTAATGCCTTCAAATGCGTCTTCAAGGGCAGTTTTAGCTTTAAAGTATTCTGTTGGCGGTGCAAATACCGATATTTTACCGTCCTCGGCTTCAACATCGCTTACATCAACATCAGCCATCATTAATGCTTCTAATACGACTTCATCGTCATCGCCTGCAAAGCCAAGTACCGCATAATGATCAAACATATGCGCTACACAGCCAGGAGTACCAATTTTTGAGTCTGTTTTAGTAAATGGTAAACGTACATCTTTGATAGTACGGTTCGGATTGTCAGTTAAACAGTCAACAATAACCATGCAGTTACCAGGGCCATAGCCTTCATAACGGGCAACAGAGTAATCTTCTCCTGCGCCACCGGCTGCTTTTTCAATTGCTTTTTCAATAACGTGTGCGGGAACTTGGTCTTTTTTAGCTTTTTCGATTAGACGGCGAAGTGTTTGGTTTACTTCGGGATCGGGATCACCACTTTTTGCTGCAACGTAAATCTCTTTGCCGTACTTTGAGTTTACTTTTGTTTTTGCATTGGCTGTTTTGATCATAGAACTTTGACGAACTACAAATGCTCTGCCCATTTTGTGCCCCTAATGAATACGTTACGTTTTGCGGTATTTTACCAATTCAAAACGTATTGGGCTAGCTCCGCAATGGGCAAAACTTGATTAATAAAAACTTTTATAACTACATACTCATTTCAGAATAAATCAAATGGCATGCTATTTAACATAACTCTATTTTTTCAGAATAACTCTCAACTAATGTCACTAAGTCAGCAAAGTCATGTAAAACGTAATCTGCCTGATCGGCATAAGCAGGCGTTGACTCTGGAGCGTATAAACACGCGCGCATATTTGCATTGTGCGCAGCTTGAATGTCGTAAAGGTAATCGCCTACATAAAGTAAATTTCTGGCGTTAATGTTCCAAAGTGTAGCAATGGCATTTAAAGCGCTGGGATCTGGCTTTGCTGGGGCATCGCTTCGCGTTAAAACTGTGCTGATAGGGAGTGGATTATTTTGTAATTTCATTGCCGCTGCTTTATCAAAATTGCGAGTAACAATCGCCATCGGAATATTTTTAGACTTTAAAGCATGAATAGCTTCACTCACACCAGGTAATATACTGGCATGTTGTGCATCTATTAATTCGTGTTGGTGAACTATATTCATTGCCTCTTCACGCATATACGGTGAGGGCAACTGAGCAATGTAATCAAGTAAGTCTTGCTCGCAAGGGCAACCTATTTGGGCCTTTATTAATGCAAAATCTAATTCTGATGAAACCAATGTTCCATCTAAATCAAAAATCACTCCAAAAATAGCCTCAACCTGAGTAGTCATATCATTCCCTGAATTTAGTTATTACTAAATAAAATTTAAACATAAAATTCTCTACTGCTTATGCCCAAGCCAGTTATAGCTAAAGGGATAAATGAAACTAACTATATTTAAATTATTTATTTGCACTGCTATCAATCTATTGATAATACAGTAAATATAATTGGTAGTTGTAGCATGCGCAAAAAATGGTAAATATACAAATTGAACTACCAATTTTTACGTAAATTTACATATACCAGATCAAAAATGAACGCAGTTTAAACGTATGAAGAAAACGCGCACATTAACTGCAGTGCGCGTTGGTTGGGGAAGTTTTAACTGTTAATTTTGCTCAAAGCGGGCTTCGAGCCAAGTATCATCTTGTGCAAAGTTTAAAGTTTTAATCTTACCTTTGCCCTCAACGTTTACCATATTTACCTGAGATGGCCATAAATCACGAAGCGCGCCATTGCTCATTTTAATTCCTTCAATGTTTTCAGGAATTGGTGCTTCTTGGTAAACCCAAAAAAACTTACCATCAACTTGTGCTCCCACAAAGTTAAGTGGTAAAGGTTCACCACTTAATGTTTGTAGAGCAACATGCGATTCAACATATTTAGCAAAACGTTGCTGATCGGCTTTATTGCTAATAATATCGATTTTGCCTTCAAATAATGTTCCTACGGCATGTTCGGTATCATGTAAATAAAAGCGGTGCATTAACTCAACATTATGCGTTCGTTTATTAAAAAGCACGGTTGTAATTGACGATTTTAGTTGATGCGCCATACTCGGCGCAGCAACTAAAAGGCAAACAATAATAAGCAAAAAGCGCATTATTGCGGCTCCTCACCGTTATCTTTTTCGTCTTTCTTCTCATCAGTTTTAAGCTCAGTTTTAATATCTTGCATGATATCGCGACTTACTTTAGCTTTACTCTTTTCCTTTTTAAACACTTCAATACGTGAAGGAATAATACGACGAGGGTAGTTATTATTTTCAATATCTACATCCGCAGTTTCCCAATTAGGATCTACAGTAACTGATACAAGCGGTTTGTTTTTATCGGTAACAATTAGCTTTTGAACATTTTTATAATTACGACGCCAAATTTCTGCAGGAATATAACGCTCTTCAGTCGTGCCATCTTCATATGTTAGCTCAAGTAATATAGGCATTACCAAACCACCAAGGTTTGAAAATTCCATAACGTAGTAGTTTTTATCTTCTTCTAAAGCACGTTCAAGCGTTTTACGCTCCCACGGCTCTAAGCCTTTTAAAAACTTATTGTACGAGTTACGTTCTTTATTGGTTACAGTAAAGCGGTCGTTTTCGTCATAAAAATCGGTAACATCAGGGTTTTGCTCAACCCATGTTTTTTTACCTTCGGCGCGGTTACGCTCAACAAATAATGACGTAGGCTTGTCTGCTTCAATATCACGTAAACGGCTGTAATCAATATCAGGGTTTTTAGTGTCTAAACGTAGTTGATACACTTTATCTAAAGAGATATCAACATGGTCTGTGGTGTAAAACCAGCCACGCCAAAACCAATCTAAATCAACACCAGAGGCTTCTTCCATTGTACGGAAAAAATCAGCTGGAGTAGGGCGCTTGTATTTCCAGCGCTGAGCATACTCTTTAAATGCAAAGTCGAATAAGTCACGGCCTAAAATTACTTCACGTAAAATATTAAGGGCTGCGGCAGGTTTAGTATAAGCATTAGGGCCTAAACGTAATACGCTGTCTGACTGAGTCATAATTGGTACTTGGACTTCTGACTTCATGTAGCTCACTATATCGCGAGGCTCAACACCCCAAGGAATAGTAGGATCCCATTCACGACCAGCAACACCATCTAAAAAGCTGTTTAAGCCTTCATCCATCCACGTCCATTGGCGCTCATCTGAGTTCACAATCATCGGAAAGTAAATATGTCCAACTTCATGAATAACTACGCCAAGTAAAAAGCGCTTTTCAGCTTGAGAATAAGTACGAGTACCGTCATCTTGTAACTTAGTACGTGGGCCGTTAAAGGTGATCATTGGGTATTCCATACCACCAACGGGGCCATTAACCGACTGTGCAGTTGGGTACGGGTAATCAAAAGAATACTTAGAGTACACTTCCATTGTGTGCACTACCGCTTCAGTTGAGTACTTTTTCCATAAGTCACCACCTTCTTTAGGGAAAAACGACATTGCCATAACTAAAGGCTGAACGTCACCACCTTGTTGATAACCTTTTGCATCCCACATAAACTTACGAGACGACGCCCAAGCAAAGTCACGAACATTCTGCGCTTTAAAGTGCCACGTTTTAGTTTTGTCGGTGCCTTCTTTTTCGTTTTCTAGCGCTTCTTCTGCGTTAACAATAAACACAGGGCGCTTAGATGTTTCAGCTTGCTTTAAACGTTTGCGCTGAGTACTTGTAAGTACTTTACTCGCGTTATCAAGCTTACCTGTTGCCGATACAATGTGATCCGCAGGAACGGTAATCTCAACATCGTAATCACCAAACTCAAGCGTAAACTCACCAGAGCCTAAAAATGGCTTGTTTGTCCATGCTTCGTAATCGGTATAAGCCGCTAAGCGAGGGAACCACTGAGCAATTAAGAATATGTCGTTGCCATCTTCTTCAAAGTGCTCGTAACCAGAACGTGCACCTACAGCATCTTCTTCAACAATGTTGAATGCAAAGTTCATGCTAAATTCTACTTCTTTACCTGGTTTTAATGGCTCGTTTAAATCAATGCGCATTAAAGTATCAACTACAGTTACGCGTAGCTCTTTACCATCGTCATCCTTTACGCCACTGATTGTATAACCCAGTTCGTTGTCGCTCATAAATTGCTGACGGCGTAAGTCACCTAAACTTAATTTAGCAGGCTTTTGAGCTGGTAGGCTTTCTAAAGTGCTTTTAAACGTTTTAGTTGTTTCGGCAATAGAATCACTTTTAAAAATATTTTGATCTAACTGTAACCATAAATATTTAAGTGTATGCGGAGAGTTATTTTTATATTCAATGCTTTGGCTACCGGTAATACGGCGCTTTTTTTCATCTAGCTTTACATCAATATCGTAGTTTACACGTTGCTGCCAGTATCTTTCACCTGGTTCGCCAGCGGCACTACGATAAACGTTGGGTGTAGGAAGCGCTTCGTCTAATTGACGAAATTTATCAACAAAAGAACCTTTTGTTTGCTCAACCGAAGACGCCATAACCGCACTAGATATTGCCAAAGGCAATACAAAAGCACTTAGCGTAAGACCTATTTTTTTCATTGTTAGTCCTAATATAATTTTGTGAGCATACTTTGACAAATATACCAGTTAGCTTCAATAAATTAGCGACCAAGTACCGTATTTTTAGGGTGATGTTCACTTAGTTTATTAGATTGAAAAGTACAATTATTTTGTAACAAAATACGAATAAATAAAAACTGTAAAGGGGCTTTACAAGAGTGGGTTTTAATAATGGTTTTGAGCTGTTAAATACAAGTTTTAGAGCTTGGTAAAAGCACATTAATTTTACCTACGTTGCTAAAAAAGTATTGCTTTAACATTATCAGGTAAACCAATAATCCTATGTATAAGTGTCTCAAATTTCCAACAAGTAAAATGAGCTAAAAGCCCACTCTACTGAACAAAAATACAGTGAAAACAGCTGAATTATTGGCTCAAATATTGCCGAACTTCCTTAATGTTCGTTATTTTTACGATAAATGATAAATAGTGCAATTTTAGGTTGATCTTTAGTGCAGTTTATATTTAAAATCGCCAACCTTTTTATTTGAGGCAAATAAATTCGTCACATTTATCCTCAAATTAATATCGATTACTAGCAAGAAATGCGGTGGGCTTATGGATTTTTACATCCTAAAAAAACAACAAGAACTAATTGCGATTCCAGCAAGTGAGAATAACTGTAAGCAGTATCTCGATTCGGGTTATTTTTATATCGATAAAGTAGCAGCGTGCAACGAAACTAATGCATTAAAGGCGCTACACGCAAAACAAACTAAAACGTTAAAAATTCCATTATTAATGGCACTTTTAGCATTGCCGGTTGTTTTTTCAGCTTGGTACAGTTTAACCTAAGGTAATACACGGCTTAGGCTTGCATCTTTAACTGCCTTGGGTATATTGGCGCTCTTACGGTTTAATTAAGAGCGCGACATGAAAGTCCTCCACACCTCAGATTGGCACCTTGGCCAACAATTCTACGAACACGACCGCCGTGTTGAGCATCAAGCCTTTTTTACATGGTTATTAGCCACTCTTGTTGAACAACAAATAGACTTACTTTTAGTTGCTGGCGATATTTATCATACCGCGACGCCAAGCGCTAGCGCCGAAAATCAGCTTTACCAATTTATTAAAGACGCCAAAAAGGCATCCCCACAATTACACGTAGTAATTATTGCGGGTAACCACGACTCTGCAAATCGTATTTTGGCAGCTCAGCCATTACTAGCGCAATTTGATACGCACGTAGTAGGGCGCTTTGATGTCGCAACACCCGATGAAACTGTTATTACCATAAATACCAATGGTAAACGCGCTGTAATCGTCGCTATGCCATTTTTACGTGCAAGCGATGTAAGTTTACTTAGCCAAACCGAAAGCGGACCTAGTTATGCTCAAGGCGTTGCAAAAGCTTATGAACTTGCATTAGAGCAAGCTACTAATATAAACGAGCAAAACTCACCATTAATAGTTATGGGGCATTTACACGCAAAAGGCGGGGATATCTCAAGTGATTCTGAGCGTAACTTAGTAATAGGTGGTGAGGAGTCTATTTCAGCCAATGTATTTGGTAAACAAGCCAACTATGTTGCCCTTGGGCACTTACACAAAGCGCAACAAGTCGCTAAAAGCGATATTATTCGCTACAGCGGCACACCTATACCTATGTCGTTTTCAGAACGTAACTACACGCACCAAGTAAATGTTGTTGAGTTTATTATTGATGAAAAACAACATATTAGTACAACTGTAAACCCCCTTTACATTCCGCGCTCTGCCAATGTAATTGTTTTACCAAAAGGGGAGTGTGTGCCATTAAGCGAACTATGCGAGCAAATTAAAGCGCTCGACACTGCACAAAATACAATAGCGCCTTATTTACGTGTAAAGCTTAAATCAAGCGATACCGACACCACCTTCAGAGAACAAATAGAACAAGCACTTGAAGGCAAGCATATTAAATTTTGTGGTATTGAACGTGTACGTGAGCAATCGACTCAAAATGACGACAACACCGTATTTGAAGATTTAAGCGAAGTTGAAATGCTCAACCCGCTTAACTTATTAGAACAAGCATTTGCAAACGATAAAGATATGGCAGGGCAAAGCGTACCCGATGAGCTAAAAGCACTTTTAAGTGATGTGATAAACGAGCTTACGGAGCAAGAACAACTATGAAAATAACCGCAGTTCGTATTCATAATTTAGCCTCAATAGTTGATGCTGAAATAGACTTTACTCAAGCCCCATTAAAAGATGCAGGCTTATTTGCAATAACAGGCGATACCGGCGCTGGTAAAAGTACCTTTTTAGATGCGATTTGTTTAGCCCTTTATACAAAAACAGCGAGGCTACGCGGCGATAAAGGTAACTTAATTGAGTTTAATGGCGACAGCATTAAGCTTAATGATGCGCGAAACCTACTACGCAGAGGTACATGGGAAGGCCACGCCGAGGTTGACTTTTTAGGGCAAGATAAACAGCTTTACCGTGCGCGTTATACAATTGCACGGACCCATAAAAAAGTAACTGGCAAACTTAAAGTAGCAGAGCACACATTAGTAACCCTGCCAGACGAAACCCTTATAGCTGACAAAAGCCACACAATAAAAGAAGTTGAGAGCAAAATAGGGCTTAACTTTGAGCAGTTCTCCCGTGCCGTACTTTTAGCGCAACATGAGTTTGCTGCATTTTTAAAAGCCACTGGCGATGAGCGAGCGCAACTTTTGGAGTGCTTAACAGGCACCGATAAATTTAGCCGTATTGGCGTGCGTATTTTTGAGCGCCATAAAGAGCAAGTGGCAAAGCTTGAAGCGCTTAAAGCAGGCCTTGAAAGCTATACCTTATTAACACCAGAAGAACTCGAGTTACAACAAACCAAGTTAACCGATTTAAAAGCGCAAACCGAACACACTAAAAAAGAGCTGACCAAAACCGAAAAAGCACTTAACTGGTATCAGCAAGCTACAGTGCTTGAGAAAAATTTACTGCAGGCACAGCAAACCCAGCAACAAGCAAGCTCAGCGCTTGAAAGTATCGTTGTTCAAAGCGAGCAAGCAAAACAAGCTAAACAAACGCTTGAAATAAAAGATAACCGCAGCCGTTTTAATTTGTTAACCGATCAAAATACGGCGTTAGATCAGCAAATAGCATCGCTTAAAAGTGTTGATCATTTAGCGGTAATTAACGAGCGTAACACCGCGCTTGCTAAGTATACCGAGCTACTTAATAACGCCAATGAGCAAAAACAAAATGCAGCGCCCGTTATAGCAAGAGCGAGAGAGCTCGACAGCAGCATTGCTTTGCAAACTCAAGCTGTAAAAGGCACAGAGTCGCAAATAACCAAAGAGCAAACTCAACTTGATGAGCTCAATCAGCAGCTTAGACAAAGCAATAACGAGCTAGAACTCGCTAATACCGACTCAACTAAAAGCCAGCAATGGCTTAATGAGCATGCACAGCTGAACGTTTTAGCAAAAGACTGGAGCTACTATCAGCAAAGCTTTAATACTTACTTAAATGCACAGCAGCAATTAACTGCAAACCTTGCACAAAGCCAAACTCTTAATACCGAGCTTGCAGGTCAGAGCGAGCGATTAAATACACAAAATAATAAAGTGCAGCAGTGCGAGGCGTTACTTACGAGCGAGCAGTCAGCTTTGCAGGTTTTAAATACTCAGCTTAATGAATTTAATGCAGAGCACTGCGACGCGCAGCTAAAAAGTATTGATTACTTAAAAGAGCAGCGAGAGCGCTATAAGCAATTTAACGCAGAGCTAAAACAAAGCACTCAACGCCAGCAAGTGCTCAATCAGCAGCTAAATGAAAGCCAGCAAGCCCATGCTTTACTTAATCAGCATTTAATAACCAGCGAGCAAGCACTTAAAGGCAGCGAGTACGCACTTAACCAAGCGCGCTTAAGAGCCAGCGAAAACGTAGAGCATTTACGCACTGAGCTTCGCCCTAATGAGCCTTGTTTAGTGTGCGGCGCAACGGAGCATCCGTATGCGGTAAATCAAAATCAGCAATTAAATAACTTAATTACTGATTTTGAAAATGCTTTTAATACCGCTAAAAAGCAATTTGACCATGCACAAAGCGAGCTGCATAAACATCAAACTCAACATGCTGTATTAACTGCTGAACACGGACAACTTGAGCAAATAATACAAACAGCAAAAGCCAAACAGCTCGACATTAAAAATACCATGCAAGGTGCACGTAGTGAGCTTAACGACTTAACGCCTGATCAGCTTGAAGTAACTTATAAGCAATTAACGCAGCAAAAAGCGCAATACTTTGAGCAACAAAAACGTCAACGTACATTGCAAACCAAAGTAAACGAGCTACAAGCAGCACTTAAAGCAGAGCAGCAAGTACAGCAGCAACTGAGTAATAAACACCTTGAGCTTACACACCAGCAAAACCAGTTAACGAGTAAGCATAGCGAGCTTAGTGCACAAATTAACGAGCTCGGTACAACGCTCAATAGCCAATTTGAAAACAGTGATTTTTGGCTGCAACTACAAGCCAATACGCTTGAGCTTACCCAGTTTCACGAGCAAGTTACGCAGTATCAGCAAACTCAAATGCAACTTGAGCAAAGCCAAAAGCGCCAAGACACAGCTAGTGAGCAAATAAAGCAGCTTACCCCGCTTGTTAGTAAAAGCGAGCAATCGTTAAAAGCACTTAATGAAGAGTTTGTAAAAGCTAAAGAGCTATTAGACGCTGTACAAAGTGAGCGCTCAGCTTTATTTAATAATGAGCAAATAAGCGCAGACGACTACCAAGCAAAACTCACAAGTGCGCAAGAGCAAATGCAATCGCAGGTTCAAGCGAGTCATAAAGCCTATGACGACGCTATAAAACAACGAGATGAGCACGCTATAACGCTTAAAAATGTGGAGCAACGCTTACTTGAAAACAGCCAAGAACTAGCAACACTTGAGGCACGTTATAACCAGTGGTTTACTGACTTTAAAGCGCAATACAGCGATGTAACGCACGAACAGGTCAAAATTTTACTAACGCTCAGTAGCGATACTATTAAAGCACATTTAAATCAACACGAGCAGTTAACTCAAGCGTTAACAGATGCAAATGCCGCATTAAAACAGCAGCAACTTACGCTTGGAAAACACAACAGTAGCGATAAGCCAACACAAAGTGCAGAGGCTTTAAGTACGCAATTAAGCAGCTTAAATGAGCAACAAACGCAGCTGCAAAATTCATTACTAGCAACTAATACCGCTATTGAGCAACACAACCAAAACGCAAAGGCGCTTGAAGGCAAACAAGCTGAGTTAACTACGCTTAAAACACAGGTAGAGCAGTGGCACTTGCTTAATAAAGTATTGGGCGATGCAACGGGTAAAACCATGCGTAACTTAGCACAAACACAAACGTTAAAAATATTACTGCACTATGCCAACAGCCATTTAAAAACACTCAACAAACGCTACGAATTAACCGCCATATCGCAAACGCTCGACATTGCAATTATCGACCGCGACATGGCCGACGAGCAACGCTCTGTTAATACGCTCTCGGGCGGTGAGTCATTTTTAGTATCGCTAGCGCTTGCACTTGGTTTAGCATCGCTTTCGTCTAACAAAGTACAAATCAATTCTTTGTTTATTGACGAAGGGTTTGGTACGTTAGATAGCGAAACCCTAAGCATTGCAATGGACGCTTTGGATTCTTTGCAAGCACAAGGCAGAAAAGTAGGCGTTATATCGCACGTAACACAAATGAGCGAGCGTGTAGCCACTCAAGTGCATGTAGCCAAAAAGCCAGGTGGATATTCCACAGTTGAAGTTTTATAAGCAACATTACTGAAAACAAGGAGATACAATGCCAACGTTTACAGGCGAGCAAGCAACACAATACGATAGCCGCATAACCCGTTTAGTGCCTGGTTATGAATTATTACATCAGCTCACTAATGCGCAACTACAAGCAACGCTGGGCGACAATGCACATATTTTGGTAGTAGGGGCAGGCACAGGCAAAGAAGTACTTGCACTGGCTGGACTAAACCCTACGTGGCAATTTACTGCGCAAGATACATCAGCCGATATGCTTGCTATCGCACAGCAGCAATTTGATGAGCAAGGCATAACAAGCCGCGTAGATGTACATAATGGCCCCGTTGATAAGTTATCGGTTAAAGCCGATGCCGTTTTATGTTTACTAGTAATGCATTTTTTAGAAGATAACGGCGATAAAAAAGAGTTATTAAAAGCGATTAAAGGAAGCCTTAAAAAAGACGCCAACCTTTATATTGCAGATTTAATGCGCCCCGAAACTTCTTTTGAGCGCGAAGCCCAGCTTACAACTTGCGCGCAATTGGGTTTAACCGAAACAGGTAAAACACAAACAGGGCACGACTTAGAAAATGAGTTTTACCCGCTTGATAGAATGCGCTTTAGCGAACTACTAAACGAGTGCAAATTTGGCATTCCGAAGCTGTATTTTAAAGCACTAGGCTTTAGCGGATATGTAATAAAATAGTTTTAAATTTAAGTAATATAGCCACATAAACACCGAGTAAGCTTACTCGGTGTTTTATTTTATACATACATTTACAACTTCTCACAGCTGCATACAAAGCACATACATATTTTTTATGTTTTAAGATTTACTATTTCTATATCAACATAAGCAAATAGAGAATCAACATGAAAAAATCGTTAATTGCTGTTTTACTCCTCTCGGGTTGCGCATCACAAGGTGTTGACCGTAACGATCAAAATCAAATAATTAAACGCTATTACGCCTCGGTAGAATCTATGCAACGTGTCACACTCTCATCAGAAGTGGGTACAGGCATAGCCGCAGGAGCTGGTTTTGGGTTTGTAGATAGCTTAGATGGCAATACAGAAGAAATGATAGGTGGGGCAATAATCGGCGGGTTAGTTGGAGGGTTATTTACCGCATTGTTTGAAGGCGGCAACGATGCATATCAGTATAATCTATACGCTGCCAGCGAAGGTGAATTTACCGTAATTCAAAAACAAAAACTCGATCAAAACACTCAATGCGTAGTAGTAAATGCCGGTAAAAAAATTAAGCTTGAGCCAGTAGATAAACAATACTGCGAAAATAGTCCAAATGTGTACAAAAAAGCTGATGTTGCTCTATAGCAATATCAGCTTTTGTATTGTTGTAGGTCGGTTAAGCGAAGCGCCACCCGACGATCTAATATCCACATCACTCAAATCGTTGTTGTGCCAGCAATCCTAACCAATCTCACAAAGCGCTTTCATCGCGGCTTGTGCTTTGTCTGTTTGTACAAAAATATGGTCGTGATAAAACGCAGCTACCACATTAGCGCTAATGCCATGCTCAGTTAGCTTTGCAGATACCGCAGCTGTTAGCCCAACGGCCTCTAAGCTTGAATGTACGTTAAGGGTAATTAAATTATATTTACCCTCGTAAGTAATACCTGCTTTGTCAGCAGTTTCAGCTTTTAAAATAAGGGTTAGCCCTTCTTCTTCAACATAAGAAGCAAGTGGCTCTAAATGAGCATAATCGGCAAGTGAGCCTGCTAAGCAACAAAAAATATACTCGCCTTGCTTAAGCGCTGGCTGCATTGATTTTAATAATTCGTTTAACTCTAAAATTCCGGCCATGGTCGTTCCTTACAATGTGTTATTTTTTTAGCTGCGCGACTAGCTCGCTTAACCTCGCAATTTTTATATTACTTAATTGCCTGTAATCAAAATATGGGCACACAATAATGTTGTTACTGGTGTCTATTGCAAACTCGTCGTCGAGCCAATCAAATTGTGCATGCAACTTACCTTGTTGTAATAAGTTTTTAGCGTGCGTACGCCCAGCAATTATGTGTAGCTGATTTTGATTGCTAGTAGCTTTATCTGCGCAAGTAATAGTAGTGTCAGGCGCGCTAAATAGCAGGGCGGTTTTACTATTTTTTTGCAGTAAATACTCATCGCGATATTGTTGCCAAGTAAGGGCTTGTTTAGCAAATGAATAATGCTCACTTGGCAGGGAAAATAGCACTTTGGCGTAAACGTTAAACACTTTGCGCCAACCATTACCACAGTACTGGTTTATGGTATTTATTTGCTCATTTATAACCGGTTCTAGGCATTCAAGTGTTTCAAAAAACGGCATGGGCGGCGCTTTTGCTACGTATACCGCCACGCTAAATTGCGTATCACCTAAGCCAACTAATTGGGTATTCAAGTTAGTTAGCCTTGTTTTGCGCTAAAATACGGTCGAGGTTATTTGCAAAGTTTTGGCGATCGGTTTGGCTAAGTGGCGGCGGCCCACCACTCATTTCTACGCCGCTTGAGCGCATGGTATCCATAAAGTCGCGCACGTTAAGTATTGAGCGGATATTCTCGGTGGTATAAAGCTCGCCACGTGGGTTGAGTGCTTGCCCGCCGTTATCAATTACTTCACTTGCTAGCGGAATATCGCCTGTAATAACTAAATCGCCTTTTTCAACACGTTTTACTATTTCGTCGTCGGCTACATCAAATCCCGACGATACTTGAACGCGGCTTATGTATTTTGACGGCGGAATACGCATTGCGTGATTCGCTACTAAAATAGTCTCGATTTTCATACGCTCTGCAGCTCTAAAAAGTATTTCTTTTATAACAACAGGACACGCGTCTGCATCTACCCAAATTTTCATGCTATGGTCATTTTTATTGCTTTAGAATTAATACGATCCTATAGCAAATTTTTTTAATCGGCTAGCAAACTTTATATCCATCTATATTTAGATAATACGTACGATTTATGTAATTAAAAAAGGAGCTTACATGAAGGCTATTAAATACGGTTTACTTATTACAGGTTTATTTTTTCTTAGTGCCTGCACCAGCCCTCCTGAGGGAATAACACCCGTTAAAAACTTTGATATACAAAAATATAAAGGCAAATGGTTTGAAATAGCGCGTCTTAATCACTCATTCGAAGAAGGGATGGAGCAAGTTACCGCGACTTATTCAATTAACGACGACGGCACAGTAAAGGTCCTTAACAAAGGGTATTTAACGGATGATAAAAAATGGGATGACGCCGAAGGCTTAGCCAAGTTTGTTAAGGGCACCGACACAGGGCATTTTAAAGTCTCGTTTTTTGGTCCATTTTATGGCGCTTACGTGATTTTTGAACTTGACCAACCCGATTATCAATATGCATTTATAACCAGTTACAACAAAGATTACTTGTGGTTTTTGTCGCGTACACCAACGGTTAGCAAAGAGCTTAAAGAACACTTTTTAACTAAAGCTAAAGAGTTGGGCTTTGCTACCGATGAAATAATTTGGGTAAACCAAGAGACTATGTAAAGGGGGTTTACAGTTAGTTATATACGTTTTTAAAGTAGTAATAAAAGAGTCACCTAACCGTAAAGTAACTTAAATATATTATGGTTATATTGTGTGTACTTGCCGTGAGACAGCAAGTATTGGAAACACTGAATATCCCCTATTGTTGGCAAGCTATATAGCTTGCCATTTTTTTTGCCTAGGGCGTGTTGATCTTTGTGGATTGAAATCTGTTCAATCTAGGGGCGATTAAATCGCGGCGCGAGGTTTGTAACCTAGTTGGCTAAGTAAAAACCGAGCAACAAAGAGTTAATCGTCCCTAGAAAGAACCCAAAGGGCAGCGCATGTTTGGTATTTATGCTGCGTTATCGCCTATTTATGGGGAATAACCACACTACATAGGCTCTGCCTTGCCTAAATACCAAACAGTCTGCTGCAAATTCACCCACCAAAGATCAACACGCCCTAATCTATGAGAAAATAACGGATCACGTTTTTACTAACTAAGGCTAGTTTAATGCTAAAAACAACCCACTTAGTACAACTAACACGCTATTTAAAACACTAAACCACTTCACGTAGCCTACTAAAAAATTATAAAAAACCATTATAATTAAGACACTTAGGCTCATAAATCCGCAAAATAGTAATGCACCATATCCATCTTGAGTAACTATACAAAGCACCAAGCTTAGTAAAATACTGATCCAAGCAGCTAATAGCAGCTTTTTACGTTGGGATTCTGTAGGGCGTTTTTTAAATACATCTTTAAAATGATTATACTTAGCCAGCGCAAAACAGTTAAAACTGAGCAGGCATAGGCTAAACCCAAGTAAATCAATCATGGTTTTTGCCTTTTAAGGTTATTAGATTGACTAGGGCTGATTATTTTTGAGTTGTTTTTAGCAGTACGTAATTTTTCGGTTTGTATAAAAAACAATATACTAAATAACAAAAACAGTGCATCAAAAGTAAATAAAGCCCACTGTTTGTGCATCAAATAGCTAACTAGATTACCGTTAGTTGTAAGGGCATTAATAACCGGTACGCTTAAACATGCAACAGCATTTATAGCTGCCATAACTCGCCATTGCAGTGTGTCGCGCTTTATAAGTGCTAAAAGAGCAACCGCTAGCCATGTTAAAAAGAACGCGAGTATTTCTTTATCGGCGCGCTCTGCGGTAGTTGAGCTAAGTAGTCTGTTAGCAATAAAAAATGCACACGTTGCCAGTGGAAGTCCCATAATAGTGGCTAGGTTTAACCCTTCAACTAATTTTAAACCAAACGAAGGTTTAACGTTATTTTTAGTTCGCTCGCGAATTCGCTTAGCCCACATAATACAGCCAGAGCCAATCATTACACAGCCTGCAATACCGCCTAATACGTATAACCAGCGCAACAACCACGTAGCTAAACGCCCTGTATGCATAGAATTAAGCGATTCGTAAAGCGCTTTGCTGCTAGTTAGCTCGTCATCAGTTTTAGCGACCATTTGCCCTGTAGCACCACTAAATATTAAGCGTGGTGCTTGGTCACGTAGTGTTTTACCTGCGCTTACCAATACGGTAATTGTTGAAGCTGCCATATTTGGTTGGTTAACTTGTACGCGAGTAATATCTGCATGAGGCCACTTAGTATAAACCTGATCTAAAATGCGTTGTATTGGCACCATTGGCAATTCGCCTTGGGCTTTATCGGTCATGGTATTGCGAGGTGTTACATCGTTAAAAAAGCCACGCATGCCGTCATCATAAGACGTTTGCGCAGGGTAGGGAAACAACATAAATATAAGTGTAATTATACCCGTGTAAGTAATCATTAAATGAAAAGGAAGGGCAAGCACAGAGCTTAAGTTATGGGCATCTAACCATGTACGGCTACCTTTGTTACGCCTAAAGCTAAACATATCTTTAAAAATACGCTTATGAATAACCACCCCCGATATAATGGCAATCAGCATAAAAAAGCTAGCAAAGCACACAATCCAGCGTGCGGTTATTGCATCCATGTAATGTAAATCATAGTGCAGCCGATAAAAAAAGTTACCGCCTTTAGTATCTACAAAGGGCTCAAGCTCTTGCATGGTATTAGGGTTTAGCTGTGTGTTTTCAAACCGGCTGCGGCGCTGGCCTGGCTCTTTTGGTTTTGCATAACCATAAATTAAATAAGGAATACGCGGCTCGGGTAATGTAATACGCCAGCTTGATGAGTGAGCTCCATGGCTAGCTAAGTAATCAAATCCGGTAATTATTTGTTGTTTTTGCGCTTCTATACGCTGTGTTTGGGCTTGCACATTATGAATGGCTGGTTGATTCCACAACGTTATTTCGTCTCTAAAAAAGCTAAGAGTCCCTGCAAAAAATATTAAATATAATAACCAACAAACGAGTAACCCTACCCAAGTGTGCAACCAAGTCATCGATCTGAAAAAGCTGTCTTTCATACCCAACCCTTCAGTAATGCAAGCAATCCTATGAACGCTCCTGTACTTAGTAAAATACTGATCCATACTGTTTTTAATGATTTAACGCTAAAAGCATAAATAAATACAACGGCATAAATTAAAATGCTGATTGAAACACTAAACAGCACAGCGTCTTGTTTAGCTATTGGCAATACAAAACTTAATAACGCAGTGCTTGCAGAGGTAAAAGCATAGCCACCAATTATGGCAATAAAAAAACGTAAAAATACCAAAACTCGATAACTGCTTACGCTTTTTACTATAAGCGCAATCACGTTAACCTTATCGAATGGCGCACTGTGCAAAGGTGCCTGCATAGTTAATTAATCCCTTTATTTAAAGCTGAGGATAAAACAAAGGCGCTATTATATATGTTACAAATACAAAAGATAGTTATTCTCATTTGTGATATTTAATTTTTAAGTAAGTTATGCTTACTTAATTACTTAGTAAAATACTGATCTGATATTGTTTAATGATATTGCACAGGCTCTATGTAAAGCTTAAGGTTAATAAACTGAGTAAAAATAAAGAGTGAATAACGATGAGCGATCACGAAAAACTAAATTACGTTGAGTTTCCTGCATGCGACTTACCCGCAACTAAGGCCTTTTTTAGTCGTGTATTTAATTGGCAGTTTACTGACTACGGCCCAGAATACACGGCGTTTAGTGGCCAAGGGCTCGATGGTGGCTTTTTTAATGCGCCGCTTAAATCGCTAACTCAAAACGGTGCTGCGCTATTGGTTTTTTATAGTAACGACATTCACGCCACGTATAGAAAAGTACAACTCCATGGTGGCACAATATTAAAACCTATTTTTGAATTTCCGGGTGGTTGCCGGTTTCATTTTGCAGAGCCAAGCGGCAATGAATTTGCTGTATGGGCCGAGCAACGCTAGGTTTTACAAGGCTTGTAGCGCGAATGAGCTTAAAGATCACGATTTTACTAACTAACGCTCGTTTTAATTAAAATAAACCGATTTTTTACCAACTCATTTATCCTAAATGGCCATTTAGGATAAATATTAAGCATTTAAGGCCAAATAAACATGAATAGTCACCAATTAATAGAGCAAGTTAGTAAATGCGTGATCTGTGAACCTCATTTACCTTTAGGGGCTCGTCCTGTTATACAATTTAATCCAAACGCACGTATTTTAATTGCAGGGCAAGCACCTGGAATCAAAGTTCACGAAACAGGTGTGCCGTTTAACGATGCAAGCGGAAACCGCCTGCGAGAATGGCTTGGGCTAACACGTGATGAATTTTACGACGCTAATAATATAGCCATTTTACCTATGGGCTTTTGCTACCCGGGTAGGGGGAAGTCGGGTGATTTACCACCGAGAAAAGAATGTGCGCCTGCATGGCGCGAGCAATTATTGGCTGCACTACCAAATATTGAGCTGACAATAGTGCTTGGTAAATACGCGCAGGCGTATCATTTACCAGAGACTAAAAAAATGCCACTTACGGAGTTAGTAAAATCGTGGCGTGAGTATTGGCCAAATTATTTAGTGCTTCCACATCCGAGTCCGCGTAATAATATATGGCTTAAAAAGAACCCATGGTTTGAACAAGATGTACTTCCAGAACTAGATAAGCACGTGGCTGCTATTTTAAATAAGTAATACTTCTAGTTATTGTAAAGGGGCGTTACAGTTAACTTAAAAATTAACACTCTAATTAAAAACAATAACAAACGAGGCTGTCTAATTTGAATGTATCTATATTAACTGAAGTAATACTTCCACTCGCCCTTGCACTTATTATGTTTGGTATGGGTCTTGGGCTCACAACAACCGATTTTACTCGTTTATTTAAAAGCCCGCTTGGCATTGTCATGGGTTTAATAGGCCAACTTGTAGCAATGCCTTTATTAGCATTAGGGCTGTGTTATTTACTAAACCTACCAACGCCTATCGCTATTGGTTTAATGATATTAGCTGCTTGCCCCGGCGGTACTATGTCAAATGTAGTAAGCCAGCTTGCTAAAGCTAATTTAGCGCTTTCGGTAAGTTTAACAGCTGCCTCTACCGCAATTAGTATAATAACCACACCGTTTATTATTGGCTTTGCTATGAGTCAGTTTGCCCCAGCAGACGATGCTACTTTTTCTATTTTAACTACTTCATTAGGGCTATTTTTTATTACCTTAGTGCCAGTTGCTATAGGCATTTGGTTGCGTCACTTTAAAAGTGATTTTGCCATTAAAGCAGAGCCGTTTTTTAGACGCTTCTCGTTGTTTTTTATGCTTATGATGATTGCCGCACTAGTAATAAAAGAGCGCGATTTATTAGTTAGCTCATTTAACAACGTATTTTGGGCGTGCATAGCGCTTAATATTGGTTCAATGGTTGTTGGTTGGTTAATTGCTAAGTGTTCAAAATTAAATTTAACTGATTCGCTGACGCTTTCAATTGAGGTTGGAATTCAAAATGCATCGTTAGCTATTTTAATCGCTATTAGCTTTTTAAATAAACCAGAATACGCAGTTACCGGTGGCGTGTATGGCCTTGCCATGTTTATAGGACCACTGCTATTAATTGGCGGGTTAAAGCTTAAAAATAAACGTACCGCTAGGGCTGTTAACTAGGACTTTTAATTAGGGCATGTTGACCAAGTTACTTTAATTTATGGCTGCGGATAACGTAGCCTTAAACTCAAGTCTAAAAATACCACCAGTTAAATGTATGCTCTGCACTCATCGCGCCAACAAGTTGTAAGCTTATAAAACACTCTCAAGCTTGAATATTGCGCCAGGCGCTGAACTTGCTCGCGCAAGGAGCGAAGCTCCTAATTACTAAAGCGCATTTTAGGATGGGATAAGAGTGTAAGTAATACGGTAAAAAAGCAGTTAATTATTTAGTTACTAAAACAGCGCCTCAAATATGAGGCGCTACTTTAAAACTTACTATTTGGTTTGCATGTTTTTAGCGCGTTCTTCTGCATCTATTAATGCTTGCGATTTAGGCGCGCGTTTTTTCTCTTCTATTTTGGGTTTTTCAGTTGAGTCAGGATCCCAGCTTGAGTCTAACGATAAGTTAGCAAATGGATTGTTACTGTCTGCTTTTTTAGGCTCACTTTGTGGCTCATCAACTGGCGGTGTTGTTTGTGCTTGCTCAGGTGTTGAGCTTTGTTTTTTAGGCATCGGCTTTTCACCAGGTAATGGTGCATCTGGGTTAAATGTACGTACCTCTGGTTCTTTAAAGTCTTGCTCTGTTGTATATGTAGTCGATTGAGCGTCAGCAATTTTCTCTGGTGCGTGTAAATCTACAACCGGCTCACTCGCTGTTACTGGCTCAGGAGTACTAATAACCGGCTCTACAGTGTTATGTTCGGCTTCTATTGGCGCAGGCTCCGTTATATGAGCAGTATGGTGCTTACGTTGTTTTTTTACAGGCTTTGCATCTGGATCAAAGTCGCGTACTTCGGGCTCATTAAAGCTGCTGGCATTTTTAATACGCTCTAAGGTTGTTTTGGCGGCGGCTTCAAACTCGGCTGTATTAGGCTCTGGTTTTTGTTTTACTTCGTTAAATGTAGCGGTACTTGTTTGCCCTAAAGTATCAATTGAGTTAAGCGGTGTAGGCTCAATTTCGCTTGTTTGCACTTGTGTAGCTACGTTGTTTTGCTCATCTGAAATTTGCGGTGGTGTATGTTCAATATCAGCATTTTGTGAAGTGTTCGTAGGCTCTAAAGGCTCTTCATTTGCCTCTACGCTGCTCTCAACTGGTTTATTATTTTGAGTTACTTCGTTGATAACAACAGGCTCAATCTCTGGCTCTTTTGTTGTTTGTACTGGCTTTGTTGCTTTAATTTCAGGTTTAGCTGGCGTAGCAATTTTTTCTGATTTAACTTCAGGTGGAGCCGCTATACTCGGTTCTGCCATCACTTTACTTTGTTTTGCACGGCGCAGGCGCACGACTATCATAGCGCCAATAAGTACCACTATAACAAGTATTAAAGTGGGTAAAAGTAACGAGCTTGGGCTTTGTGCTATAGGTTGCGGCGCAATTACAGGCGCTGGTTTAGTTAACACCGGTGCTGGTTTTACAAGTACAGGATTTTCAGGCGTAGGTTGAACGTTTTGCTCTGGCGTCGCAGGTTTTACTTGCTCTATCACAGCTTCGTTTTTTTGCTCTGTAACTACTTGCTCGGGTACTGCTTTTGTTGGCTCTGCATCAATTACTATTTCGTTACTGTTGGTATTTAGCTGATCGTTTATTTGTTGTTTTTGATCATTAGTTAAATTAAGGGTTTGCTCGTTGATGCTTTCTTTAACAGCTTCTTCAGTAGGTTTAATTACAGGGGCAGGTTCAACAATTTTAGGTTGTGGCTGAGTAATAATAGTCGGCTCAGGCTCTATTATTTGTGGCTTAGGTTGTGCTTGAATTTCTTTTGGCTTATTACAGTTATTTTTGTAATCACGCGCAGCTTTACGGTATTTTTGACTCGCTTTATTATTACTATTTTGCTGCATTTCTTGTTTAATTAAAATGCACATAGCTTCGTTGTATGCAGCACTTTGCGCACTATAAAATAAGGCAAAGCAAAGGGTAAATCTAATTAGTTTTGATATCATGAAGTTATGCGCGCTTAAATATTAATAGTTTGATTTTAAGCGCAAAATTAAAAATTATCCAGAGTAATACGACTAATCAATAACCATAAGGCTGCGATATTCATCGTAAGCAAATTGGTCGGTCATACCGCTTATATAATCTTGAATTAATCTACAGCGATAATAAAATTCGTACGCCGCAAAGTGATCGGGCTCTTCTTGCATCGCATCTATTGCGTGTTGGTAACTGTTTAAGTGCTTTTTAGAGAGCTTTTTAACAAGTCGCGACTCTATTAATAAACGTGAATCGCCATTTAGTGCACGCTTAAAGTCATCCTTGTTTAGTAGCAGTAATGGTTTATAGCAATCGAGCAAACCATTAATTATGCGATACCCTTGTAGCTCTAATTTTTCGACTTCTTTGTTTGAAAATACATGCTCAAGTGCCACTTGCTTTAGCATTTTGGTTACAGCGTGTAGATGACTTCTATCTTCTAAAAGTGCTTGGTTAAAATCGCCATGATAAATAGGTTCTATGTTCTCAATAAAGCGTTTTGCAGCATGTCCAACTAGCGGATGTAAAAGTGCTACGCGCAGGTATATAAAAAATTCGCTGTTAAAGTTATACGGTTGTGCTTTGGCGCGCTCATGTGCGTAGTCAACTGCTTTATCTACAAAAGTTTGGTGCTCTGTGTCGTCTATTGTTAGGTTTATGAGTGCTTTTTTATAATGACTTTTAAGCTGTGTACATAAGAATTCGGTGCTTATGATCCCTTTTTCAACAGCATCCTCTATATCGGCTAGGCAATACGAAATGTCGTCGGCGGCTTCCATTATATAACTTGCTGGATGGCGGCAATATTGCTCAATAGTGAGCTCTTTTTGTAGCGCTTCAACAAAGTTTTTTTCGCTGTAGTAGTAACCCACTTTCTTCATTAAGTAGTTTTTATTTTGCGGTATATCTTTTGTATCAAGCCCTGCAGGGCGAGTGTATTTTAAAATACCAGCACTTTGGCTGTAAGTTAAATTAAGCGTTTGCAACGAATGAATTATACGTATGCCTTGAGCGTTGCCTTCAAAGTTACAAATATCAAGCGCAAGGTGTTTAAAAACAACACCTATACCGGTATTGGGCTCTTTGCAGCGCTCGGGTGTTACGCTTGCTAGGTTGTTATTAAACCAGTGGTTTATTGCAGCTTCGCCAAAATGTCCAAACGGTGGGTTGCCTATATCGTGCATTAGGCAGGCCATTTCTACTAAGCTTTCTAGGGGGCGTTCTAGGTCGGTTAAGCCGTAATTTTTTTGTTGTTGGTAGCTTAAATTTGCAAAAATACGTTGCACTATAAAACGACCAACCTGTTGTACCTCAAGCGAGTGAGTTAAGCGCGAACGAACAGCTGCGTTGCGCTCAAGGGGAAACACTTGTGTTTTTTGCTGCAGCCTGCGAATAGCGGCACTGTTAATAATACGGCCACGGTCGCTTTCTAGCGCCATTTGTAAGTTAGAGGTTGTGCGATACATTCGTGCTGGCGTTATTTTTTTACTAAAATCTATGGTCATCTTTATACTTATCCTTTTTACAATTGATGACTGGCATAGTTTTTAGCACATAGTCATTTGTCTTTAATATACAGGGTTTAATCTATCAGTTTGTATCATAAAGTAACAACTTGCTTTAAAATAATTTTTTGAGTAATTGTTGTGCATTTATAGGTGTTTATAATGAAACAGTGGATTTTAAAGGCAGTATCAATTTGCCTAATGTTAGGAATGAACAGCGCATTTGCTGCAAAAGAGCAAACTGTGGTGCTTGTATCAATTGATGGCCTGCGTTGGGATTATATTGAAAAACACGGTGCGCCAAATTTAAAAGCAATGGCCGAGCGCGGTGTTCGCGCACAAAAACTAATACCTGTTTATCCGACAAAAACATTTCCTAACCATATTTCTATTATTACGGGCTTACTGCCAGTAAATCATGGCATTGTTGATAATAGCTTTTGTGATAAAGCGCGTAAAAACGACTGTTACAGCATGGGCAAAGCATTGGGCGATAGCACTTGGGTGAAGGGGATTCCGCTTTGGAATTTAGCAAAAATGCAGGGGCTTAAATCGGCTACTTATTTTTGGCCTGAGTCAGATGCATTATTTAACGGCATGACACCAGATTACTTTTATCACTATTCTAAATACAGCGATTACCAAAGCCGTGTTGATCAAATTATTCAATGGTTAAGTTTGCCAAAAGCACAGCGCCCACGTTTTATTGCGAGTTACTTTTCGCTAGTTGATAGCATGGGCCATGAGTTTGGACCAGACGCACCACAAACGCGAGATGCAGTTAAACAGCTTGATGAATTAATGGGGCAATTACAAACTCGCTTAAGTAAATTAGAGCAAGAGGTAAACTTAGTTATTGTCTCGGATCATGGTATGGCGAGTATAGATCCAGATAAAAGTATTGATGTAACCACACTGCCTCAAGATGAAAACTTTTTAGTTAAAAACACCGGTCCACGTTTACTCATATACACTCAACCCGATGCAATAAATGCGGATATAGCCGGCTATAAAGCTCGTTTACAAAAAGCAGCAAACGGTCGTTATACAGTATTAACTGACGAGCAGTTAGCAGCGTACCATTACAATAAAGGCACTCGCGTAGGCGATATTGTGGTGCAAACTACAGCACCAGCGGTATTTACCAATGGTAAAAAACCAACCTATTTAGGGACTCACGGTTATGCATATACCGAGGATATGGCAGCATCATTTATTGCTGTAGGCCCTGCATTTAAACAAGGTATAAGCCTTAAAGAAGTGAGTAACCTTGATATCTACCCAGTACTTGCAAAAGTGATGGGGCTTAAATTGTTAAACAAAGTAGATGGCAATGGTAAAACATTAATGCCAGCAATTAAGCAAAAAGTGGTTGTGCATTAGCTTAATCTATAAGAGCGCGTAAGCGCTCTGCAGGGAAGAACATGTTAAAACTTTAAAGTGGGCTATTTAGCCCACTTTTTAATGCGCTACTTATTTAAAGTTAGCAATACTTGTTTTTGTAGCAGTAACCGTGCGAATTGCATACGCTTGGTTTGTAATACCAAAAGCAATACCATTTACGCTCCAGTTAGGGTTAGAGAAGTAATCGTACTGAGTTGCGCTACCGTAAACGTGCGGGTAAGCCATAATACTTGCAAACTCATTTTGTACGCCATGACCCATGCCATCTACATATACACCGCCAGATGTGTCACCTTGTTTGCGTGAATGCGCTAAACCTTGGTTATGACCAAGTTCGTGTACAAATGTAGTTGCACCACAATCAATTGCAGTGATTGAGTACATACGGCTGCTCATTGAGCTATATAGATTGCCATTAGTGCCTTGGCCAACCCACGCTAAACCACATGAAATAAGCCCATTGCCAGCACTTTGGCCAGTACCTAATACGGCAATCATGTCGGCTTTCCAATCGCTGCGTAAACCATCTACGTAGCTGCTATTTGTAACCGAATCTAACCAATCCTCAGACGGCGTTACTGCGTAGTCACCTAAGTTTTGTTTGCCAGCTAAGCGTAGTGTTATATCAACGCCATTTTGGCTATATACCTGATTACTAAAAGCAATTAGTTGATTTATTTTAGTGTCAATATTACTAGTTGCAGCAGCTGATTGGTCGGTATATAAAATACCGATATCGATTGTTTCTGCTTGTGCAACACTTGCTGCACATAATGCCGCAGCCAGTGCGGTTGTTGTGATTACTTTTTTCATTATTGTATTTCCTTACTCTTGTTGTGGTTGGAACTGTTTTTAACTTGGTTGAGATCATAAAAAGCAGACACACTAAAGCTGCCTTATAGTGCGGCTTTAATTGCTTTTTATACTTTTTGGTTAGCCATCAATTTTTGGTGCAAATATATCGATGTTTTTATCTGATTTGGGCTTTGGTGCGGTTACTTCATGCTCTATGTGGCTTTTATATAAATCGCGTTTTGCTGCAATCCATCCGTACTTACCTTTACTTTCGAATACATAGTTGCCAGAAGGTGCAGTAAATTGGCCATATACGGCATCTTTACCTACTGTTAAAACGGTATTATGCATGCGACCGTCAACACCCACTATTTTACCAAATATGCTCTTATCGCCATTTTCAGACTCAACCACATTAGTCACTTCTGCGGTGAATGTTTCGGCTGTTTGCGGAATAGCTAAATCAAAGTTTTCGCCAGTCTCTAACGCCTGTAAAGAATTTAAATCAAACTCAATATAGGCCTCGTTATGTAAGTCGGTAGGTAAAACTTTTGCGTTTATAAGCACTTGCTTTGCTTTGTCTGATAGGCGATTTACGGCATCAAATTCTTCAAACGGTAAGCTGTTGTCAGGGGCTACAATGGGTTTAACGGTAATTGGATCTTTACTCATATCAATAGGTGCAGGGGGATGCGTATTGCGCGTTTTTTGTAAATCAATAGGAACAAAATCAATAGCAACAGGCGCGATAGGTTCGCCCGTTTCATCTGCATTAAAAAATAGCCCATAAACTGCAAATGCCGATAATGGTATAGCAATTAGTAAGACGACAGATCTCTTCATTTGTTTCTCTTTTAGTGTTTTTGGTTAACTATTTGTTACGTTTTATATTATTAAATGGATTAGATCAAGATAATAAATGTAACCGAAAAGAATTATTTCTTAATTTTATAATTCCTTATAAAATATAAGGATATTTATTTTTGGTGTGTTTTTTGCTCTTTTTAGTATTGGTTTTTAGTAGTGTTTACGCGGGCTTTGGCGCAGTTACAGGTACTTGTTTGTTTAGTTAAATACAATGGCTAAAAGTGACTTTTTGACGTTAATTACAATGAAAAATAAAAAGTGAATTTATTTCACCTTTTGTAAACCAATCGCTAATTGCAATGTAATTATTGGGCACGTATGTTGTGTGCTGCATAAATGCATTACGAGGAATTTATGAAGGTGTCTGATCAGTTGCTTAACCGAATTACAGCAGGACTTGTGGCGGTAATTATTGGTTTTTCGAGTTCTATTGCATTAATTTATCAGGTAGTGATAACCCTTGGTGGTACGCCCGATTTAGTAGCTAGTTGGATTTTAATGCTCGGTTTAGTGATGGGCACAACGTCAATTGGTTTATCGTACTATTACAAAGTACCTGTTTTAATTGCGTGGTCTACCACGGGAGCTGCATTACTTATTTCAAGTGCCCAAGGGTATAACTTAAATGAGGCTATTGGCGCGTTTATGCTCAGTGCATTGCTCGTGTTTTTGTCGGGGGTTACGGGCTGGTTTGAAAAAATAATGAACCGTATTCCAAGTGAGCTTGCATGCGCCATGTTGGCAGGCGTGCTTGTTACCTTTGGTATCGATGTGTTTAATTTTATGAACGACATGCCTTTAGTAATTGGCTTAATGGTCGTTATGTACTTTATTGGTAAACGCTTTTTTGCCCGCTTTGCTATGTTAAGCGTGCTTATTATAGGTGTATTACTCGCTTGGCAAATGGGCCATATTGATACCAGCGCACTGCACTGGAAAATGAGCGAATTTGCTTATATTGAACCCGCTTTCCACTTGCAAGCATGTATTAGTATAGGTTTACCACTTTATATAGTTACCATGACTTCGCAAAATTTACCGGGTATTGCGGTTTTAAAAGCACATAAATATAAAGCGCCTATATCTGCATCTCTTAATGTTACTGGCTTTGTAAATATGCTTAGCGCTCCTTTTGGAGCCTACTCTATTAATTTAGCCGCGATTACCGCAGCTATTTGTATGAGTGATGAAGCGGATAAAAATCATGATAAACGTTATTGGGCGAGTATAGCGGCTGGCGTATTTTATATTTTAATGGCGTTGTGCGCAGCTACATTAGTTGGCTTGGTAGCAAGTTTACCGCAGGCACTTATTTTAGCTTTGGCGGGCATTGCGCTATTTGGCACCATTGCTAATAGTTTGCAGCAAGCCCTTAGTCGTACTGAATATACTGAGGCCGCAATAGTCACTTTTTTAGTAACTGCATCTAACTTAACATTACTTTCAGTGGGGTCTGCTTTTTGGGGGATTATAGCGGGTGTGCTAACGCTTATTATCACCAGGAAAGACTAAAAACTGTGAATATGTAAAGCGAAATTATTGCTCATATAGATGATTAAAATAGTTTAACCAAGCTTATTAAAAAGGCTGCAATTGCAGCCTTTAGTTTTACAAACAGGGTTTATCTAATCATAAGTATGATGGCGAGTTACGCTAAACCGATTAAGTATATGGTGCATAACATACACAACACATAAGCTTAAGATTATAGCCACAGATACCGAACTAAACCGGTACATTGCACTATAAACAAGATCTTGGCCTGGCCCGAGTGAATTTCCAAACAAAATACCAAATGTAGTCAATACACCAAAACCAATGCCAGGTATGCCTCCGCCTAAAATATGAAAGCGCGCAAAAACAAACGAAAGTATCCACAAAATAGCCATCGGAAAAAGTAAAAAATCAGAGTGACTATACAAAAATAGTTGCGATAGTAACGCTGCATTACAGCCTATAAGCGTTCCAATTGCTCGCTGCCAACCGGCCATACCTGCGGCTTTCCAGCACAACGAAAATAAAATAAGCACAGAAGCTGCCTGCGCAGATATTGAGTCTTGTAAATCAAGAACCTGAAAAACAACAAAAGAGAGCGTAGCCACGGTTGAGCATAACAATACCTCATGGCGAATACTTTCTTTTGCTTTAGCTGGCATTACTCGCCCGGGCCTTGCGGTTACATCAGGAAATAGGCCATGCATTAATGCTCCAATAATAACGGTTAAAAATATAGCCAAACCATTAGTTAAAATTAATGGATAAATACTGCTTCCTTGATCAACATAGCTGGAAAAATGCAGCTGAATAGAAAGACTGATCACGCCTAAAGCGCCAAATAAAAAGGCACTACCGCTACTCATTTTATGAAATAAAAAGCAGAAAACACCAAACACTAACAATGTCATAACGACTGGTAAGTGAGAAAATAATCCCTGCATTATCAGCACTATAAGTGCGCTAAATGCAGCAGATGCTATAAATTGATTTATAAGCCCACGACTTAACGTAGGTACCATGCCCAATATCAACATAGGATAAACGGTAAAAAATATACCATTGGGCCAGTTCATTAATTCACTAATAGTAAAGCCAAGGGTACACCCACCTGCAATGCGCAGTGCTTGGCGAAGGCCATTGGAGTCTAATTGTGGGCCTTGGCTAACAATTTGAGTCATAAAGCCTCCATTAATAAATGTAGTGTAACCAGCTAATAAACCTGATTTGTGCAGAGCCAAACCATTGCCCAATTGTTGATTCAGGTAATAATTGTACTGTTGCACGTGAGCCACTAGGCATGTTTGCTATTAAGTCTTGATGATTAATGAGCTTTAAGTGAATGCGTTGACGCTGTGCATCACGCACCCAACGATTACTGGTTTCTGTTGTACTTAGTAAACCATTAGCACTAAGTTGACCACTGCTAACGCCTGCTTCAAATGTTTCAAGTATTGCGTCGTAAACTTCACCTGGACGGCTATCAAATACTACGCGCGCTTGGGTGCCTTGCTTCATATTTGTGAGTGACTTTTCTCTAAAGTCGGCAACTAAATCTGCCTTTTTAGCAACAATAGCTAATAACGGGCTGCCTGCAACTGCGTATGCGCCGTTTAATAATTGTAAGTTAGCAACTACGCCGTCACTTAATGCGCGCACTTTTGTGTAGGATAAATTTAGCTCAGCTTGCGCTAACTGGTTAGCAGCGTGGCGCATGGCTAAGTTTTTGTTCCCTGAGTCACCTCTAGCTAAAACCGCTTCAGCTAACTGCGCTTCAAGGGCTGCAACATTTGCTTTACTCGCTTCAAAATTAGCACGAATGCTTTCAAGTTCTTGCTCCGATATAGACTTTTGCTTATAAAGCTTTTCGCCTCTGCTTTTTAATAGTTTTTGCTCATGCTGTTTAGCGTTTGCAGCACTTATTTGTGCCTCAAGCGCTTTAACATTGGTATCAAGGCGTTTATTTTGTAATTTGGCATCATCAAGGGCGAGTTGAGCTTGTTCTTTAGCTAAATTATATGGGCCTTCATCGATACTAAATAATATATCGCCTGCTTTAACTGATTGGTTATTACTAACTTGCACACTAGTGACTCGGCCACTAATTTGCGGTGATATTTGCACAACAGGGTGATAAACACGTGCTTGTGGTGTCACAGGCAAAACCATATCGGCCACTAAATAGTAAATAAATACTAAGATAAATCCTATGAGAGAAAACCTTACATAGCGTGCAAACTTTTGATCCGGTGTCATTTTTAGCCTTACTTATTAACTTGAATACATTTAAGGGCGTTTTGCTCCATTTTGATCAAACCAAATGCAATCGCATCTAGTTGCTCAACAGATAAACCGCTGTATAACTGATTTTTTATATCGGAAATAGTCTCTTGCAATGAATGTAAAATGGCATCACTTTGCTCAGTAAAATAGAGTCTTTTACTGCGCTTATCATGTTTGTCTACACGGCGAACGATTAACGATTGCTCCTCTAATTGCTTAAGTGTACGAGTCAGTGAGGGCATTTCTATCCCTAAGCTATTAGCAAGTTCAAGTTGTGTTAGTCCCTCACCACGCATACTAATATGCATTAGTGCAGTCCAGCGCGATTGAGTAAGCCCTAAAGGCTCAACCGCAATGGTTACCGCTTCGCGGCATAAGCGATGAACTCGGCCCATATTACCGATAACAGTTAAATCGAGCGTTTCGTGAAAAGGTTTGTGTGTAGGCATAGCCATCCCAACATAGTTAGCAAGCTAACTATTTTATCATTACTTAGCTTGCTAAGTAAATATGTGTAAGTGCGGGAAATGGTAAAATATCTGCTAAACCTCACTTGTAGAAATGGTGAGGTTTAGCAGGAGTTTAAAAGTTAAGTAAATTAGCTGGGGAGTATTGATCGGTAAGTACTTTTGTATCTGCGGGCCAATCTTGGTCGTTTTTAGTAAATTGCATAAATTGGCTAATTGCTTTTATGTCTATACCGTATTTTACTAATTTAGGGGCGAGAGCATTTACACGTGTGTCAATTTTCGCTTCGCTCGGCATTGATTTAAGTCCCGCTAAAATAATACGATTACTACGATTTTCGCGACTTACATTTATAAAGTCGCCAAATACAGCGTGGTAAGTTGCCGACTCATGTTCATAAAGTTTACTACTTGAAAACGTATTTGCAGCTATAACGCCGCCTTCGGCTAATACGCTTTGTACTTCTTCAAAAAACTCTTTAGTAAGCAAATGCTCCGGAATATAGTCGCCGTTAAATGCATCCAAAATAATCCAATCGTACTTTTGTTTTTTAATTGCGGCACGTTTTATAAAGATACGGCCATCTTGCACGCTTGATGTCACTAAATCGTTTTCTATAAAGTTAAAGTAATCGCGTGCAACTTTAGTTACTGCGGGATCTATTTCAACATTATGAATTTTTGCAGTGGGGTATAGCTCATGAATAACGTTAGAAAGCGTACCGCCTCCTAATCCTATAATAAGTACATTTTTAGGATTATCGGCTACTAAAAGGCTCGCAAAAGTAAGTTTAGTGTAATTAAAAACAAGTTTGTCGGGATTGTTTTTATACATACAGCTTTGGCTTGTTTGGCTACTTTTAGTATTAAATTTAAGGCAACGTAAGTCGCTCGTTTCTTCAACAATAATATTGCGATAAAGCGAGCGCTCTTCGTGGATAACTTTACTGCACGCAAAACCCGAAAATGCAATTAACGGCAGTAGTAGATATTTAAGCATGAGCAAGCTCCTTATTACTAGCCAAGGTATTAATTAAAATCGCGACTAAACCCAGTGACCCAAGCGTTAGAGCAAAGGCGCTAATAATAGTATTTACGTCAAACGCGAGTACAAAGTAAAACGAGGTAATTATAGTACCCAGTGCACTGCCAAGCGTACTTACAAAGTATAAACGCCCAGCGACTTGGCCGCTTTTATCTCTATCGGTTACTAGTAAGCGCACAGAGTAGGGCGAGATCATGCCTAAAATAACGGTAGGTATAAAAAATAAAGCAGTTGACGCTAAGAGTGAGCCGTAGCGGCTATCTTCAATATGGGTAAATATAAATTCCATTATTGGCTGCGAAAATAATGTAATAGGCACCACCATAATGCTGGCTATTAAAAATATTAAACCATATTTGGTAAGTGATGCATTTTTAGTGCTGAGTTTACCGCCAAGTAAATACCCAAAAGATAAACTAAGCATAAATACTGTAATTATACTGCCCCAAATATGTACGCTACTACCAAAAAAAGGGGCGAGAATTCTCCCTCCTAAAAGTTCAATCCCCATAATGCAAAAACCGCTGCAAAAAGCTAAAAAGTAAATTAACGCGTTTGTTTTTATGCTCATGTAATTATCGTTATGTAACTTAAGTAGAACACTATACTAACGTGATGACACGGCAGTCGCTAGTGCATTAATTAATCGCTCAGTGATTTTTTAAAAAGAAGTTTTGTTATAAAGTAACACATGCTACAATTTTGTTATACTATAACACTTGCTTAGTTAATCAATCACATGAAGTACTCTTTAATTTATTTAGCCTGCCTAGGAATTAGTGCGCCCAGTATTGCCCAAGATCAAAAAGAAGAAATCGAAAAAATATCTGTCACTTATAAACAAGCTTATCGCGGTGATATTCCTCAAAAGCAAATGCCACAATCTATAGTTAGTATTAATAGTGCTGAGCTTAATAAAAAAGGAATTACTCAACTACAAGATGCGCTTGATTTTTCAGCTAGTATTTCACGTAAAAACAATAGCGGTGCATTGTGGGATAGCTTTTCTATTCGTGGCCTTTCGGGTAACGAAAACATGCCATCGGGCTATTTAGTTAATGGCTTTAGCGGTGGGCGTGGTTTTAGCGGCCCGCGTGATGTATCTAACATTGATTACATTGAAGTACTAAAAGGCCCAGGTTCAGCACTTTATGGGCGATCAGAGCCAGGCGGGACTGTAAATATTGTAACTAAAAAGCCACAGTTTGATTCACAAGGTGAGCTAAAACTAAGCTTAGGCAGCGACAGTTTTAATCGCGTTGAAGGCGATTATACCAGCGGCATTAACGATACCACCGCGTTTAGAATAAATGGCGCATGGCAAGATAGTGACAGCTACCGCGATGAGGTATACACCAATAAAAAGGTGATTACGCCGTCTATATATCATCAAATAAACGCATCGACCAGTGTAACTTATGAGTTTGAATACGTAGATTTAGCTCAGCTATTCGACCGTGGTATTGTTGTACTCGATAACGATTTTGACACCCTACCAAGCTCGCGCTATTTAGGTAACCCAAACGATGGAGATACGCAGGTTTACTCTCGAGGCCACCAAATTACGTTAAATCACGATATTAACGAGGAATGGTCACTCGTTGTAGGTGCAAATTATCGAGACTCTAGCTTAACGGGTTTTTCGTCAGATGCAGAACTTGCACCGTCACGCCAATCGTTATTTGACGATGGCCGCACACTTACCCGCCAGCAGCGCTATCGCGACTACGAAGTAGAAGATTTAAGTGTAAAGTTTGAAGTTAGTGGAAGTTTAGATACAGCCGGCATTTCGCATCATTTATTAATAGGTATTGATGCATATAAATACGATTTGCACACGGCGCTTTCTCGTTATCGTGGCGGTAATGGCACTTATACTATTGATATTTTTGAGCCTGATTATTCTGGTGAACGTCCTGCTGTTTCGCTACTTTATGAAAATGATGAAGAGCAAAACGCTTACGGTATTTACATTCAAGATCAAATGGATATCACTGATAAGTTTAAACTTTTACTTGGCCTTAGATTTGATAGCGTAGACCAAGATATTTTAGAAACCAACAGCGGTGTATTTTCAACCAGTTCTGAGAGCCAAATAAGCCCACGCGTTGGCGTAGTGTACGAACTAAATAATACAATAACCTTTTACAGCAGTTACTCTGAAGGCTTTTTACCACTGAGCGGTACTGATGCAAACGGCGACCCGTTTGGCTTTGAGTACAGCGACTCGTTTGAAGTTGGTGCTAAGTTTGAATACTTAGGTGTAAACGGTACTGTGGCACTTTTTGATGCTTCTAAAAGTAATATGTTAGTGGCAGATCCAGTAAACGTTGGTTTTTCGGCTCCCATTGGTAAAGCTGATAGCAAAGGGTTTGAGCTTGATTTAAATACCTATATTACCGATGCAACAGCATTTAACTTATCGTACGCCTATATAGATGCCACCACAGCAAACGACATTATTAATGCCGATTGGGGCGTGCCAATAGAAAAAGGCAGCCCACTGGTAAATGTACCAAAAAACAATCTAAACCTTACACTTAGCCATCAAACAGCATTAATGGGTAAAGAGCTTGAATTTGGTGCAAGTTACCAATATACCAGCAGCCGCCTAGGTGATGCCGCAGATTTGAGCTTTAGACTACCAAGTTACCAATTGGTCGGCCTGTTTGGTCAATTAAATTTAACAGATAAAACAGAGCTAAATATGAGCATTAATAACATTTTTAATGAAGACTATGCTCAAAGTAGTTACAACGCTTTGTGGGTTTATCCGGGGGCGCCTACGCAATTTAAAATGTCGATAGCTTATAATTTTTAATAGCTTAGCTTATTAAGCCTTTAAACAGTTTTCATCCTGAAGCGCCTTAATTTAATAATTAAGGCGCTTTTTTATTTAAATTAAGGTTTCTTAAGTTTTCTTTAAGTTTCGCTCGCTAAGTTACAAACATACACTTTATATGAGCGATGTTTATGCAATTAGCACACCTACCTTCATCACCCGTTTATATTCAAAATAACTCACGCTTTGTTAGTGCTCGCGTTAATGATGAGCATAGAAGTGCGTTAGAAAACACAGTTAAAGAAGGGTTTTTAGTCGTTTACAACGCCACGCTTACCTCTTTTATGCCATTACTTTGCCAATACACGACAAACGAAGGGCAATGCACATTGGGTTTAAGGCAAGCAACAGCCCCTCTATTTATAGAGCAATACTTAGCACAGCCCATTGAGCATTTTTTACCTGAGAACACACAGCGTAATAAAGTATTTGAGCTTGGCAATCTATGCTCTACACATCGCAAAGCAACGCTTGGGCATTTTATTGTTGTTAATGAAGCCCTGCAAAGTGTAGGAGCAAAAAATTTAGTATTTTGCGCCACTAAAAAAGTGCGTGCACTGCTGCGCTTATTAGGCGTTAACTGCACTGAAATTGCTGTGGCAAACAGTTTTGTTGTTGAGCATCCGCTAAGTTGGGGAAGTTACTACGCTAATCAGCCTACCGTATGCGTTGTGAGTTTAGAGCAAGCTCACCAACAAGTATTAAATACCCCAATGCTTTATAGTTTGATGCAGCAAAACCACTCAAATATCAATTCTTTGGTAAATGCATTGGTGAACGTATGAATTACTATAATACACATTCAGTACCGCCATTAATTATTGCCCATAATAAAGAGCAAACACTTGAAATTAACGGTGATGAGTTTAACCAGCAAATACAAAAAGTAGTAAAAATACTATATAGCTTTAACGGCAAATGTATTGCTTATAAGCTCGATAATACGCCAGCTTGGCTTGTTATTGATGCCGCTGCTGCAGTTTCTAATAAAGTGGCTGTGCCAATTGCTCACTTTTTTAGTGAACAACAAACTCAATATGTACTAGCTCAATGTGGCGCTAATGTATTTATGAGCGACACGGCAAACCCTTTACTTGGGGAGCCGGCTGCATCAATTACTTTATTTGAGTGTTACACATTATATATTTACGAAATCGTTGTAGCTAAACCCGTCAGTTATTTCCCAGAAACTCAAAAAGTAACATTTACATCAGGATCAACCGGGCAACCAAAGGGCGTGTGTTTATCTGCAAAGAGTCAAATGCAGGTAGCGCAATCTCTGTGCGATAAAATTAACATTAAAAAGCCTGTTCATTTGTGTTTATTACCACTTGCTGTATTGCTTGAAAATATAGCCGGTGTGTATGCCCCTTTAAAAAGTGGCGGTACAGTGCATTTAATGCCGTTAAATGAATTAGGCTTTGTTGGTACTGCATTAAAACAGCCCGCACAGCTTATTGCTGCGATTGATAAAGTTAAGCCAAATACGCTTATTTTAGTGCCTGAACTATTAGCATGCTTAGTTACTTTTGCAGAAGATGGTTGGCAACCGCCTAGTGCGTTACAGTTTATTGCCGTAGGTGGTGCGCGTGTCAGCGAAATGCTAATAGTTAAAGCGCGTAGCTTAAACTTACCGGTTTACCAAGGTTATGGACTTTCTGAGGCGGCATCTGTCGTTAGTTTAAATACACCCACAAACGATAACATCCACAGTGCCGGCTCTGTGTTACCTCATATTCAAACCAAAATTGAAAATGGTCAGCTTTTTATAAAAGGCGATTTGTTTTTAGGTTACTTAAATCATCAACCTCACGACAAAAACCAGTGGTATGCAACTGGCGACTTGGTCGAACAGCATCAAAATACCTTATTTATTAAAGGCCGATTAAAAAATCTAATTATTACCAGCATGGGGCGCAATATCAGTGCCGAGTGGCCTGAATCACTATTACTCAGTCAAAGCGGTATTTTACAAGCGGTTGTGTTTGGTGAGGGGCGACCTTTTCTCAGTGCCATTATTTACGCCGATACAAAGCTAAGTAACCCAGTGTTAGCGCAGTACATTAGCGAGATTAATAAACAACTACCCGACTATGCTCGAATTCAAAAGTGGCATCGTTTAGCTGCCCCATTAAGTGTGCAACAAGGATTATTAACAACAAATAATCGCCCAAAACGAGATGCCATAAGTAAGCAGTACCATGCTGTGTTTGAGCAATTTTACCGACTTGGAGAAGTAATTAATGAGTGATTTTTTCAACACCCTTAAAGAGCAAACTAAACAAGAGCAAAACTATCTGCTTGCAGCGCCGATTATCCAGCGTGTTTTTAAAGGCGAAGCATCACTTGAAGAATACGCCTCGTTTTTAGCACAAGCGTATCACCATGTTAAGCACACTGTGCCATTAATGATGTCGGTTGGTGCACGATTAACCGACGAACAAGAATGGCTGCGCGAAGCCGTCGCAGAATATATTGAAGAAGAGATTGGTCATCAAGAGTGGGTACTTAATGACATTGCAGCCTGTGGTTTTGACAAAGAAACAGTACGGTGTAGTCAGCCGCAATTTGCTACCGAAATGATGGTGTCGTATGCGTACGACTCCATTGCACGTAAAAATCCGTTGAGCTTTTTTGGCATGGTGCATGTGCTTGAAGGCACTTCTATAGCGCTTGCGGATGGCGCGGCTTCAAACATTGCAAATGCTGTGGGTTTACCTAAAAAAGCATTTAGTTATTTAACCTCTCACGGCGCGCTTGATATAGAGCATGTAAAGTTTTTTGAAAACCTAATGAACCAAATAACAGACGAGGCGGATCAGCAAGCCATACTTCATGGTGCAAAGCGCTTTTATCGTTTATACGGCGATATATTTCGTGGACTCGATGACGAACCATTTTTTAAAGCAAGTGCACAAGGCAAATTGGCATGAGTAGTTCTTTGTGTGTGCTCACTGGTGCAACAGGCGGAATAGGGCAAGCGATTGCTAAAGCCCTATATGCAAAAGGGTGGAAGTTACTACTTGTAGGGCGAAATACCCAAGCTCTTGAAAAACTGAGCCGTGCATGCCCAGACAGTGAAATATTTACGGGCGATTTAACCGACGATACAGCACGTATTAACCTAGCAATAAAAGCCAAGCAACTCGGCGGCGTTAAATTACTTATTAATAACGCAGGTATAAATACGATGCAAAGCATTGAGCACACAAGTAATGAGCAAATAGATAATATGCTCATTACTAATCTGTCGGTGCCTATTAAATTATGCCAGCTATTTTTAGGACAGTTAGCGTATACCAAAGGCACCATTGTTAACGTGGGATCATCGTTTGGCAGTATTGGCTACCCGTTTCAAACGCTTTATTGCGCCAGTAAATTTGGTTTACGTGGCTTTACAGAAGCGCTCTCGCGTGAGCTTAACGGCTCAGGCATTAAAGTGACCTATTTAGCACCAAGAGCAACAGATACATCTATTAATAGCAGTAAAGCGAGGGCAATGAATAAAGAGCTCGGTAATAAAATGGACTCGCCAGAATTAGTTGCTCAAGAGTTATTAGCACTTATAAGTTCAAACCAAACAAGGCGCTTTATTGGTTTTCCTGAAAAATTATTTGCACGCATAAATGGCGTATTCCCAAGCGTTATTGATAACGCTATTGCAAAGCAACTTCCTAAAATTAAACGTTTTTTAAGTTAACAAACACACAAGGGCAAAATTATGTATAAATTTACACTCGCATTTTATTTAATACTAACCTCTGTATTTGCAACTGCAGTAAACGCAGATGAAGCGCAAGACTTAACCGATATTCAACAAAAGTGGGCAATTGCTAATTACGAACTTGAAGGCGATGCGCAAATAGACGCGTTTACGCAACTAAGTGAGCAAAGCGCATTATTTGTTAAAAACTATCCAAGCTCAGCGCAAACACATATTTGGAATGGCATTGTGTTAGCCAGCTTTGCTGGCGCAAAAGGGGGCTTGGGCGCACTTGGTTTAGCAAAAGAAGCAAAAGCGTCACTCGAAAATGCACTCTCGATTGATGGCACTGCATTAAATGGATCAGCTTACGCAAGCCTTGCAACGCTTTATAGCAAAGTACCTGGTTGGCCAATTGGTTTTGGTGATGACGACAAAGCTGAAAAATTATTTAAACAAGCGCTCGCTTTTAATCTCGAAGGCATTGATACTAATTACTTATACGGTGAATACTTGTATGACGAAGGCGATTATAAACAAGCTAAAGTGCGACTAGTTGTAGCACAAGCTGCTGGGATTCGTGATACTCGGGCAAAAGCAGATAAATATCGTCAACAAGCAATAAGTCAGCTATTGGCAAAAGTAGATAAAAAATTAAAAAGATAAACAGATAATGCATTTATTACTCGTTGAGGACGATCATTTAGTGGCGCAAGGGCTTATTCGCTCTTTGCGCCAAGAGGGCTACAGCGTAGAGCACAGTGGCACAGTAAAGCACGCCTTAGAGTGCCTTTCTAGTGGTGAGATTGAGCTTGTTATTCTCGATTTAGGATTGCCTGATGGCGACGGCTCGCAAGTTTTAAAGCATATTAAAGCGCAAAAAAAAGTTATTCCTGTGGTTATTTTAACTGCTCGCGGCAGTATTGACGACAAAGTCCAAGGGCTCGATATGGGGGCAGATGATTACCTTGCAAAGCCGTTTGACCCTGCTGAGTTATTTGCTCGATTACGTGTAGCAAGCCGGCGCATTAACCAAACTCAGTCAAGCTTATTGCGCTGTGGTGATGTAGTAATGGATACCTCTGCTCATACAGTTAAACTAAGTGGGCAGTCACTTACGCTACCGCGAAGAGAATACATGCTTTTAAAAGCGCTGATGGAAAATCAGGGAAGGGTACAATCAAAACAACAACTCGAAAACAAACTTTACCAATGGGGTGAAGAAGTTGGCTCTAATGCCATAGAGGTGCATATTCATCATCTTCGTAAAAAATTCCCTAGTGATTTTATTAAAACCTTACGTGGCATTGGCTACGTGGTTGGTAAGCGTTAGAGTGTATTTGTTTTTCGAGGTTGAAAATGTCTATTCGTAAACGTCTGACCTTAATTTTACTTTCAATGATGGTGCTAACTTGCTTTTTAGCATTAGTAAAAGGCTATCAAAAAAGTATGCACCACGGCGAAAGTTTGCTTGATGATGAACTTAAAATAGTAGCTGGCGTTTTAATTGAGCAACCATTGGCACTAAGCACAGATGCAGTACAAGTAAGTAATAATAGCGCTCAGTTGTTGTATCAAATTTGGCAAAATAATAATTTACTTAGTGGCTCATCGAGTTTAACGAATAACCAAATTAGTTTTAGCGAGGGCTTTCAAACGGCCAATGTAGCAGGGCAGCGTATGCGGGTATTTGTGATGAGTAAAAACACCCGTAAAATCATCGTTGCTGAACCTATGGCAAAGCGTTTTGAATTAGCTGAAGCCGTTATTTTATCTGCAATGTTACCTATGCTATGGGCAGTCCCTTTGCTTGCTATTTTTATTAGCTTTTTTGTTAAATACGCATTAGCCCCTCTTACTCGATTATCTAAGCAGTTGGCGTCTCGCCAAGCTAACGACTTTACGCCAATTAACTGGCAAGTAACTGACGAAGAAATTAAACCTGTTATTAATCGTTTAAACGACTTATTTAAACGCGTAGAAACAGCCTACTTACGGGAGCGCTTTTTTGCCTCAGATGCAGCTCACGAATTACGTACTCCACTTAGTAGTTTAAAAATTAATGTACATAATTTGGCTAATAAACAAAGTAATCTGCAAGACCATCAAGAATTACAAGCTATGTCGCAGGGCATTAATCGTTTAAGTAATATTGTTGAACAAATGCTAATTTTAGGGCGCACTCAGCCTGAACAATGGCAGAGGCAGTTTAGCGAACAATCATTACTAACGATTACTCAGCAAGTCGTATCGGAGCAATACGACAAAATAGATGAAAAAAACCAAACCATTAGTCTTGAAGGCGATGACTTTATTATTAATGGTGATGAGTTTACATTAACCACACTCATCGCTAATTTACTTAGCAACGCCATAAAGTACACACCCAAAAATGGTCAAATTATAATTAAATTAGTATCAAGTAATAACGGCTTTAGTTGGCAAATTGATGATTCTGGTGCGGGTATGACTGAAGAGCAAAAAGAGCGAATATTCAATCGTTTTTATCGCGTAGGTGGCGATCAGCATCCATCAGGCGAGCAAGGTGCCGGTTTAGGTATGGCGATTGTTCAACACATAATTGCTATTTATGGCGCAACTATTCATTTAGCGAATAGCTCTTTAGGCGGACTAACCGTTAAGGTTACTTTTACAGGAGTGAAAAGTGACTAAACGTTTATTTAATCGGTGCCTTTGTTGTTTGCTATTTTTGTCGTTCAATGCGGCGAGTAAAGAGTACCTTATTATTTTAAAAGATCATTTGTTTTATCCCTCGCAAATTACCATTCCCGCGAATAAAAAAGTAAAACTATTGATAGAAAACCAAGATAGCACACCAGAAGAGTTTGATAGCTTTGATCTAAACAGAGAAAAAGTACTCTACCCAAACCGTAAAAGCATTATTTATATAGGGCCGCTTAGTAAAGGGTATTACGAATTTTTTGGTGAGTTTTCGCCTAATACAGCAAGGGGCGTTGTAATAGTTGGTGATGAGGAGGCGCAGCATGCTAATAACTAGTTTAGTCATGAGTCTTAATCAATTGCTACCTGTGGCTATTTTATTAGTGCTACTACAAGTGGTTAAAAAACAAAGCGCTTTAAAAATAGGATCTGCTTTACTAATTGGCGCGCTCATGTCGTTTATGTACATGCAAAGTGCATCATGGGTGAGCCAGTGGTTTGAACATCAAGGGCTAGAGTACTCACAAATAGGGCTATGTATTACTATATTTATAGCCGTATTAGTATTTGCAATAAAACAAAAATCAGCGGCTTTTTATATTGCTGTTATAAGCACAATAACATTGTATTTAAGCCACTATATTATTTACCTCACCAGTTTTTGGCAAAGTAATGATGCAGGGCAAAGCTTATTTATTGGCACTTTATTAGGTGTTGGAATTTGTTTAAGTTTTAGCGTATTGCTGTACTTTTTAATGAATGCAATTAAGCACCGCTTTGGTATGTATCCGCTTTTTACTTTGCTTGCTTTTAACAGCGCGGCTAAGTTATTAGTTGCACTGGATTTGGCAAGCCAAATAGACTTAATTACCAACACCGCAACCGTGTGGGATTTACGCGATGTATTAAGCGAAAACTCTGAGCTCGGGCGCGTACTGCGCGCCCTGGTTGGTTACGAGGCTACCCCGGATCTTATGAGTGTACTTATATATAGTACAAGTAGCGTGATATTTTTATCACTTTGTTATGTTATTTCGGCTTCAATTTCTAAGGAACGTGTATGAAAGCACTCAACCTATATTTAGCGCTTAGCTTTACCGTTTTTTGTTTGTTGGTACTTTCAACCCCAGCAAAGGCCGATGGAATTGTTGTTGATAAGGTATATCACCCCTATGTTTTACCTTTTGAGCGAGAGTTTGAATGGCGGTTAGTGTCGCACCAAACAGATAGTGGCAACATACTAGCGCAGCGTTTGGGTGGTGGCGGTGCTATTAACGATACAATGGCACTAGAAGGCTATTTAGTTGGTGAGCGAGATGACAACGGCGACTTTGGTTTAGAAGCTTATGAGCTTGAACTACGATGGCAATTAATTGAGCAAGGTAAATTATGGGCTGATTGGGGGGCATTATTTGAGCTTGAAAAAAAACATAATGAAGATGTGTATGAAGCAACTTCGGGTTTTGTGATCGAAAAAGAGTTTGGCAAAACAAGCTTAACTATGAATGCCTTTTTAGTGTACGAGTGGGGGCAGGATATTCAAAATGAATGGGAAAGCGAGTTTAGAGCGCAATATCGCTATCGCTATCGTTCTGCTTTTCAGCCATCTATTGAGGTGTACGTAGGAGAAGACTTTGTTGGCATAGGGCCTGGGTTTATAGGTTTGCAGCGTTTTGATGGACAAAAGCAGTTAAAATGGGAAGCGGGTTTTATCACTGAGATAAGCCAATCAGAAAAAAATCATAGTTTTAGGCTCGCATTAGAATTTGAATTTTAATAACCAAGGAAAGCGGTTTTGGTTGTTTATCACTCTGATTATAGATAGGTACTTGACATATTTTAAAAAATCTATATAGTGGGCTGCAGCTAGAAAGAAAGCATGTAAGCTATAAATCTCCATTTCGATGTTGTATAAGTAATACTTGTAGTACCGTCCTGAAGTTTTTAAAGTACCATCTCATTTTTTGCTACACCCGCTCTTATGAGCATATTTTTTATTTTATATCAGGATATTACAATGTCTAACATCGTATCAGGTACAGTTAAGTGGTTCAACGAGTCTAAAGGTTTTGGTTTCATCGAGCAAGAAAATGGCCCAGACGTTTTCGCACATTTCTCAGCAATCAAAAGCGAAGGTTTCAAAACTTTAGCTGAAGGCCAACGTGTAGAGTTCACTCTTTCACAAGGTCAAAAAGGTCCACAAGCTGATAACATCACAGCTGTATAATTTTACTTTTTAAGTAAAATGAAAAAAAGCGCTTAAGGCGCTTTTTTTGTGTCTGAAATTTGACTCAACCTAAGCTGCACCTATTATTAATGTAAGTTCATCAGTAGGTATCGTTATCATTAAATCCTTCCTTATACTTGTTTTTATATTTATCAGTCATTACGCACAGGCTGAAGGTTTCAAGCTCACGGTCTACACTGAGCACTTTTCGCCATACAATTTTGAAAACAAAGCGGGTCAACTTGTTGGCATAAATCTCGATATTGTAAAAGATGTATGCATTGCGTCAGACATTACCTGTGAATTTAAAATACTTCCTTGGAAACGTGCTTACAGCCTAGCCCAAAAAGATAAGCATTCAGGTATTATCTCTATCGCTAAAACATCTCAAAGAACGCCTATTTTTAATTGGGTAGGGCCTTTGGCATCCAGTGAAACATTTTTTTATAAACTTAAAAAAAATACTCAGTTAAAAATGAATAGCTTAAATGAAGCAAAGCAGTTTTCACTTGCTATCGTAAGAGGGGATATTTACGAATCCATAATTAAAAAAGTAGGGTTTGAAGCAGGTAAAAACCTTTTGTCCATAGGTGATGAAAAGCAATATATGCACTTGTTTTTAAATAGTAAAATAGATTTGATTTTAGGCTCTGAATACACCATTGGTTATCAACTTTCGCCTTTTGGGTATAGTGAAGACGATGTCGTTAGGCTGCAGGAATTACCATTACCTGAGATAGCAGGTAACTACATCGCGTTTAATAAATCAGTACCCAATTACATTGTAGAGCGTTTTAATAGGGAGTTTGAAAAGCTTAAAAAGAAGGATAACTTTTCGGCTTATAAAAAACGTTATAAGCGCTAATGTTAGTACCAGTAAGGCAGCCCTTTCTTTTGCTTTATTTTTAAAAATGCAGCTTGCAGTGATTCTATTAAATGCATATCTGTTTTTTTATTCGCAGCTAAATAAGCATCAATTGTTAGCTCATCTATTTTATAAATAAACTTTAAGTGTGCTGGTTTGAGCTTTAGATAATCACTCATCTGCTGCATATATAAAGGATCGTCTACAATTAAATCTACTTTTTTAGCGAGTAGTAAAGAGTATGACTTTTGAATATCAGAGGTTAAAACAACTTCAAACCCCAGTTTTGCGAGGGTTTGTGTTGAAAAATCATTGCGCTGCATAGCAATTTTGTACACTTTGGCTTGTTCAGTAGTGTTTATAATAAGATCATCTCGCTCTGATAGGCCAATAAAGCCTAGTTCAAAACGTCCGACAGGTCCTATCCAATAAAATTTGTCTTCTCGCTCTACAGTGCGTGCAAGGCTGTATATAAAGGTATTTTTAAGCTCATCTGCAATTTTATAAGCACGTGCCCAAGGGTACATTTGAATGTTAGGTGTTAGATCAGCCTCAGCAAATATATCTCTAATAAATTGAGTACCTTCACCTGCTACCTCACCATCAATCAACACCTGGTTTGGCGGTGCTAACTCTGTAACAACAAGGATGGGTTCTTTTGCTTGAACATACACAGAGCAAATTAAAAAAAGAGAATAAAGAATATATTTCACAATAGCGGATCGTTAGTCGGTTAGCTTAAGTAATATAAGTGTGGCTGAAAATACGAAAAACACAAAAAATATTTATGTGACTTTGTTACTAAGATATTGGTTTATTTGAGTTATATATAACCATAAATAAGGTTAAATAGCTTAAAGGTGGGGGAGTGTATAAATGTGGAAGGCCTAAAACGATAAAAGGGCCTTGCGGCCCTTGGTGAAGTATCGTTCAAGTCAGATAGAGCTTTAACCCCTTAAAGCGCTATCCTCTTGTTTTGCAACACCGGTGTTCATCTCAATAAGTTTCTAAGCTAGCGAGAGGAAAAACCCAGCAATTGCTGCGCTCATAAGGTTAGCCATAGATCCTGCTAACACTGCTCTGAGCCCTAAGCGTGCGATATCCTTCCGCCGACTAGGCGCCATACCGCCTAACCCACCTAGTAAAATGGCTATCGATGATAAGTTAGCAAAGCCACATAGAGCAAAAGTAACAATTGCTTGTGTGTGCGCGCTTAACGTATCGCGATAATTTATAAAGTCTAAGTAAGCAACAAACTCGTTCACTACTATCTTTTGACCAATAAAGCTGCCGGCTATAATTGCTTCATCCCATGGCACACCTAGTAACCATGCAACAGGAGCAAATACATAACCTAATATTTCTTGAAGCGTTAATGTTGGGTAATCAAACCACCCACCAATACCACCTAATAAACCGTTTAGTAGTGCAATTAGCGCTACAAAAGCAAGTAACATTGCACCTACATTAAGTGCTAAATGCATACCGTTTGCTGCACCTGATGCAGCTGCATCAATTACATTTACAGGCTTATCTTCGTCATCTAAATCTAAATCAGCTAAGTTATCTTTAGGCGTTTCAGTTTCTGGCACAATCATCTTGGCCATTAAAAAACCACCTGGAGCAGCCATAAAGCTCGCTGCTATTAAATACTTAAGATCTACGCCAATAATAACGTAACCGGCCATTACAGAGCCTGCCACAGTGGCTAAGCCACCTACCATCACTGCAAACAATTCCGATTTAGTCATTGTTGCTATAAATGGCTTAACTATTAGCGGTGCTTCAGTTTGGCCAACAAAAATATTTGCTGTCGCTGAAAGCGATTCTGTGCGAGAGGTTTTCAATAATTTTTGTAAACCGCCGCCTAAAATCCTAATTATCCAATCCATGATGCCAAGGTGATACAACACAGCAACAAGTGCTGAGAAAAACACGATAACGGGCAAAACTTGAATCGCAAAAATAAAACCTAATGTGTCTTGTGAGGCAAGTGGGCCAAACAAAAACCCAATACCGTCGTTTGCATAACCAATAACCGACGATACGGCTGCTGACATGCTCGTTAACACATTTTTTCCTGCTTCAAAAAACAGGACAAAACCGCCAATAACTACTTGCATCGCAAATGCTATACCAACGGTTCTTAAATTAATTGCCTTGCGATTAGTTGATGCCGCAAAGGCAATGCTTAGTAGCACACACATGCCCACTAAGCTCATAAATGTTGTCATACAAATGTTTCCCGTTGTTATTCTTGTAGTAAATATTTTATCTTACTTTTTATTATATCAATCGCAACGCGGTTCATACCGCCTCGAGTCACAACTAAATCTGCATTATGCTTAGAAGGCTCAATAAATTGATAAAACATCGGTCTAACAGTTGCTTGATACTGCTCAACAACAGATTGTAATGTTCTGCCTCGTTGCTCCATATCACGTTGCATACGACGCATTAAGCAAATATCTAAAGGCGTATCTATAAACACCTTAATATCAAATTCTTTATTAAGCGCTTTGTCACTCAATAATAAAATACCTTCAACAATGAGTATTTTAGCAGCAGGCACTCGGCGAGTTTTCTCGCTACGTGTATGCTGTGCATAATCATACGTTGGTACTTCAACTGAATTTCCACTACGAAGCTGTGTTAAATGCTCAAGCATTAACGCATGTTCAAATGCATCAGGATGGTCGTAATTCGTTTGCGTACGATGCGCCATCGGTAAATGCGACTGATCCTTGTAGTAAGCATCTTCTTCAATAATGGCGATAGCGCCTGGTTCAAGCTCATTAACCAATTCATTGTATATAGTTTGGCTAAAAAGAGATTTGCCCGACGCAGACGCGCCTGCAATAGCTATAATAGTAGTTCGTGTCACTAAAGTTCTCACCCACACAGAAGGATATATTGTTGGTAGATCACAATAGCAAAAAAGACACGATTAATCTCTTTTGCTTCGCTTAAGAATGCAAATTTATAATGTTTAGGTTTTATGAAACAGGACTTTTGTCCTGTACGGAAAAATCGATCAGCGGATAAAGTAACCACCTAGAATCAAAGTGAGGTCAAAATGGCAAGAGCAATTATCTTAATGGCAGATAGCCTAGGAATCGGTGCAGCACCAGATGCAGATAAATTCGGCGATCTTGGGGCTAATACATTCGCTCACTTACTAAAAGCATATTACGACGAAACAGGCGCTGCATTATCGCTTCCTAACCTATCAAAACTTGGGTTAGTGGATGCATGTGAAGCTGCCGGTGGAGAAACGTGTTTAATTTCAGACCGCCAAGCTTCTCAAGGAGCATGGGGTTACGCTAAAGAATTATCTAGCGGAAAAGACACGCCATCAGGTCATTGGGAAATGGCAGGAGTACCTGTGTTATTTGATTGGGGATATTTCCCAAAAACACAGCCAAGTTTCCCACAAGAATTTATAGACGAGTTTATAGCTCGTACTGGTATTCCTGGCATTTTAGGCAACTGCCATGCATCGGGAACAACCATTTTAGAACAGCTAGGTGAAGAGCACGTAAAAACAGGTAAACCAATCTGTTACACCTCAGCTGATAGCGTGTTTCAAATAGCCGCGCATGAAGAGTCATTCGGCCTAGAGAAGCTTTATCAAGTTTGCGAAATCGCACGGGCGCTACTTGATGAAATGAATATAGGACGAGTGATTGCGCGGCCATTTTTGGGTTCAAATAGCCAAGACTTTGCTCGAACGGGTAATCGTCGCGACTATTCAGTGCTTCCGCCAGCACCAACATTGCTAGATGTGTTAGCAAAAGACGGCGGCGAAGTAATTAGTATTGGTAAAATTTCAGATATTTACGCGCATCAGGGCATAACCCAAAAGCATAAAGCACCTGGGCTTATGAACTTGCTAGAAAAAACCAGCGAAGTAATGAAAAGCGCACCAGATCATAGCTTAATCTTTACTAACCTAGTTGATTTTGATGAAAAATTTGGTCATCGCCGTAACCCAGTAGGTTATGCAAAAGCATTAAAAGAATTTGATGACTATTTACCAACTATACTAAAACAGTTAAACGCAGATGATATATTAATGATCACTGCAGATCACGGTTGTGACCCAACCTTTCCAGGTTCTGAGCACACTCGCGAATACGTACCGGTTATTGCATATAAACCAGGTATGAGTAACACACCTCTAGGTGAACGCAACAGCTTTGCAGATATCGGTCAAACACTGGCACAGTGGTTTAACTTATCTGCGCTTGATTACGGCGACAGTTTTTTAAATGAGCTAACAACGCCAAATAAAAAGGAAAACAATTAATGAGTACTCCGCATATCAGTGCAAACGTTGGTGATTTCGCCGAAACAGTATTAATGCCAGGCGATCCGCTACGTGCGCAATATATTGCTGAAAACTTTTTAGATGATGCAGTACAAGTTACAGGTGTTCGTAACATGTACGGTTTCACTGGTACTTACAAAGGTAAGCCAGTAAGCATCATGGGTTCAGGCATGGGCATTCCATCAATGTCTATTTATGCACGTGAGCTAATTGTAAGCTTTGGCGTTAAAAATATTATACGTATTGGTACGTGTGGTGGTATTGGCACAGATATCAAAATCCGTGACGTAATTTTTGCACAAGGTGCAAGCACAGATTCAAACGTAAACCGAGCACGTGTTCGTGGCTACGATTTTGCTGCTATTGCTAACTTTGACCTACTTTTAAACGGTGTAAACGCCGCTAAAGAGCTAGGAATAGAGGCAAAAGTAGGTAACGTATTTACAACCGACACTTTCTACCAAGCAGACGACTCGTTCTATAAAGACTTAGACAAGTTAGGCATGCTAGCAGTAGATATGGAAACAGCCGGTTTATATGGCGTTGCAGCTGAATACGGCGCAAATGCAATGGCATTATTTACAGTAAGTGACCACGTAATCACCGGTGAAGCAACACCTGCTGATGAGCGTCAAAGCACGTTTAACGAAATGGTTAAAATTGCATTAGAGTCAATAGCTTAAATAATACATAACAGTTCCTTGGTAACGTATTCACTAAGTTTTGGAGACACGCCCAAAGTGAAGTGAGACTAACCTCCAAAGCCGCATTTTATGCGGCTTTTTTTATGCCTGAAGAAAATGGGTAGCAGCTTCTAATTACTTATACCAATTCGCTTAATTAAGTGATCTATTTTGAGGATGGAAAACGTGTTGATAGCTAGGCAAAAAATTCGCTATTTAGTTGTTCTAAATGAGAATTTTTTAACGCAGGTAGCGACACGTTTAGCCCCTAAAAATGATTAAGTATTATTGCGGGTTGGTATTAATTCAACCATCCTAAAAACTACGTTTTTAAACGCCTGCAAGCAGCGCGTCTACAGGTAAATTAAACTGCTGAGTGTAAGTTTTCCACGTAGGCGCAGAGCTTGCTCGCGCGAGAAGCACTTAAGCTAACTACTCTAAAAGCGCAGCATCTCTAAACCTATTTGTGTATAACAGCCCTAAAAAACAATATGCACGCAGAGAAGAAAAGGAGGAGCAAATGAGAAGAGCAAAACCAATGCTGACTCGGCATTATAAAAGTACAAGCGTTGCTTTAAAAGCTTGTAACCTGCGCGAATAGCTGTGTTTATACCAAGTTTAGAGTATGACTTGTTGCTCATGTTAGAAGCACAGTTTCTGATTGTTTTTATTATTTTAACTTCTAAGCTCTTCTCTAAAAGCGCAGCGTCTCTAAACCTCTTTGTGAATTAATCACTTTTGATCTTAGCTCTACGCTAGAGCTGAGTTTGTAGAGCGCAGTTAAGCTTCTAATTACACAACAAACTTTACCTTTAAAAACAAAAAAGGGCCAAGGCCCTTTTTTATGGTGTTGCGCCTAATCATACAGGCCAAATTCTGAGTGCTTAAACAACTTCACCAGCCACTATCGTATTAAAGCTGTCGTTGTCATGCAGGCTTGCAAATGCGCTCTCATGTAATAATTCATTACGTAAGTTTGGAGAGTATTCAAGTGCCATTTTAATATCGGCTAAGGCATCAGCATGCTTATGTGTTAGTGCATAAGCACAGGCTCGTTGCCAATAGGCATAACCATAGTCACTATCTATATCAATAGCTTGATTACACAGCTCAATGGCTTGTGCTGTTTCATTAATTTCTAGTAGTGCATCGGCTTTATAAGCAATGGCTTCAACATCTTCAGGTTTGCGATTGAGTATTTCATCAAAAATTTCAATTTTGTTCGCAAAATCACTTTCTAGGTTTGCGCGCATCCACAACGAATGAACTTCGTTAGTCACCGATATACGCTCTTGGTTGCTGAGTATTTCTTCTGAGCGAACGCGTAGTTTTTCTTCAAGAATTTTTAATCGGTCTTCATACTCGTCTGTAATTACACTCACACGCGTATTTACAATATCTTCTACTTTGTTTTTAACATCGCGCAACGAGTTCCAACCCACTAAAACTAAAATCGACGCCGTAGCGGTAATTATAAAAAACACATTATTAATGGTATCTGTAGTGTACGTTAATGCGCGATCGGCAGTATCAAGCTGCGCATGAGTAACCTGCTTAGTTACATCTTCACGAAGCTTTTGCTGATCTTGCCTAACTGCTTTTAGCTCATCTAATATGTAACGTTCCATTAGCGGCTTATACATAGGCTCTTTGAGTTGTTGAAGAGCTTGTTGCTCTTGTTGTGCTGTAGGTGAAGCTGGTTGCTTTTCAGCAGAGTTCACTATGCCCGAAAACAAAGTTAAACAAACAAAAAGTACAGATAGGTAATAACGCATTGGTACGCCTAATTAAATTAATTACTGTAATAACTTTAACATGCAGGGCTTAATGGCACTAGGGCGTGTTGTTCTTTGTGGATTAAAATTGACCTAATTTAGATAGGAGCAATAGTTGTAAAATTTTTTTAGCCTAGTGAGCTTAGCAATAATAGGGTAAAGCGTGAGCATATTACCCATGCTCAGGTAATTTGAGTAAAAATAGGCAAAAAAAAACCAGCTCAAGGTGAGCTGGCAAAAACTGCTTAAAACAACAATATGTCGTAGGGATTCACAGGAGAACAACTTCATACTAACTGAATATTTATGAACAAATACTTAATTAAATTCAACTAGTTAAAAATATAAGAATACTCAAAGTATTCGGTTTATAAAGTAAAGGTGCATTGGGCTTAAGTAATGCACCTTTATCATTATAACTATCTAACTACAATTTCATGGTGAAGGGGGGTATTCCAATGTGCGCTTTAGTAAACTAAAGCCACTTTCAAACCCTTCACATACCATTACGCCGAAATTTTTCAATTCGATCACAGGTCTAGTAAAAAGATTAAGGTTAATTCACCGATATTTAAATTTTTATTTTGCGTAATGCTTTATATGAGCGCCATCTGACTTTTTTACTATTATTTTAAACGCGACTTTAAGCCTATTGTTAAATACATCATTAACGTAAGGGCAATCAAAAATATAAATTGGAGCAATCGTTTTAAATAGTATGTTGAGGCTGGCGTAGCATAATTTATACGCCTATATTAAGGATACGTAAGCACTTAGGTAGGCACGCTGAGTAAAAAGTAAGCCTATTAAATAAAAATAACCGTTACTTTTTAAAAAGTTATAAACACATAAGCAATAATACTGATTGTTTAAGTATTTTACTTTTCTATTTTAAGGATTTCACAATGAGCAAGCCAACAGCGGGTAAATGCCCTGTTATGCACGGTAGTAATTCAGTTGTTTCTAAAGTAAACACCGATTGGTGGCCAAACACACTCAACTTAGACATTCTTCATCAACACGATACTAAATCAAATCCATACGGCACTAATTTTAACTACGCAGAAGAATTTAAATCTCTAGATTTAGACGAAGTAAAAGCCGACTTAAAAACCTTTATGACCGACAGCCAAGATTGGTGGCCTGCCGATTGGGGCCATTACGGTGGTTTAATGATTCGTATGGCATGGCACTCAGCGGGTACGTACCGTTTATCTGATGGTCGTGGTGGCGCAAGTACCGGTAATCAACGTTTCTCGCCTTTAAATTCATGGCCAGATAACGCAAGCTTAGATAAAGCACGCAGACTTTTATGGCCACTTAAGAAAAAATACGGTAACAAACTCTCATGGGCCGATTTATTTATTCTTGCTGGTAATATGGCATACGAATCAATGGGTCTTAAAATTTATGGTTTTGCGGGCGGCCGTGAAGACATTTGGCATCCAGAAAAAGATATTTACTGGGGTGCAGAAAAAGAATGGTTAGCACCAAGTGATGAACGCTACGACAATGTAGAAAAACCAGACACCATGGAAAACCCATTAGCCGCAGTACAAATGGGCCTAATTTACGTTAACCCTGAAGGTGTTAATGGTATACCAGATCCACAAAAAACGGCAGATCACGTACGTGAAACATTTGCTCGCATGGCGATGGATGATGAAGAAACCGCAGCGCTAACAGTGGGCGGCCATACAGTAGGTAAAACTCACGGTAATGGTAAAGCAGAGCACTTAGGTCCAGAGCCAGAAGCAGCAGACGTACACGAGCAAGGTTTAGGTTGGAACAGCACCAAAGAAGGCGGCTTTGGTCGTCATACTGTAACTTCAGGCCTTGAAGGCGCATGGACCACACACCCAACTACATGGGATAACGGATACTGCCACTTACTTTTAAATTACGAATGGGAATTAACAAAAAGCCCAGCTGGCGCTCATCAGTGGGAACCTGTAAATATTAAAGAAGAAGACAAACCAGTAGACGTAGAAGATCCATCAATTCGTTTAAACCCAATGATGACCGATGCCGATATGGCCATGAAAGTGGACCCTGCGTACCGTAAAATTATTGAGCGTTTTTATAACGACTTTGAATACTTCTCTGATGTATTTGCACGCGCATGGTTTAAGCTAACTCACCGCGATTTAGGTCCTAAAGCATGTTACTTAGGTAAAGATGTACCAAGCGAAGACCTAATTTGGCAAGATCCTATTCCAGCAGTTGATTACACATTATCAGACGATGAAATCACAAGCTTAAAAGCACAGCTACTTGATTGCGGTGTAAGTGCAAGTGATTTAATAAATACAGCGTGGGATAGTGCACGTACGTATCGTGGTTCTGATCGTCGCGGTGGCGCAAATGGCGCACGTATTCGTTTAGCACCACAAAAAGATTGGCAAGGTAATGAGCCAGAGCGCTTAGCAAGTGTGCTTAGTGCCCTTGAAAAAGTACAGGCGGGTTTATCTAAGCCAGTAAGCATGGCTGATTTAATCGTTTTAGGTGGTACAGCGGCTGTAGAGCAAGCTGCAAAACAAGCCGGTGTTAATGTAACAGTACCATTTGCACCAGGACGAGGGGACGCAACAGACGAAATGACTGATGCAGAATCGTTCGATCCGCTTGAGCCTGTTCATGATGGATTTAGAAACTACCTTAAAAATGACTTTAGCGTATCCTCAGAAGAGCTATTGTTAGAGCGCAGCCAATTAATGGGCTTAACAGCACCAGAAATGACTGCACTTATGGGCGGCATGCGTGTACTAGGCACAAACTACGCAGGCACTAAACATGGCGTATTTACCGATAATGTAGGCACGCTATCTACCGACTTTTTTGTAAACCTAACCGACATGGCTAACAACTGGAAGCCACTAGAGCCAGGTATATATAATATTGTTGAGCGCAAAACAGGCACCATTAAATGGACTGCCACACGCGTAGATTTAGTGTTTGGTTCAAACTCTATTTTACGTGCCCTAAGTGAGTTTTATGCACAAGACGATAATAAAGAACGTTTTGTACATGACTTTGTAAATGCATGGGTAAAAGTAATGAACGCAGACAGGTTCGATCTTAAATAATCTGTACGCTAAATAAAAACGGGGGAGTATTGAATACTCCCCCGTTTTTTATGCGTTTTAATTTCACGGCTAGATAAGCCCGCTTTTTTTAAAGCAATAAAACTTATAAAAGTGCAAAAAGCTTTTGTAGTTGTGGCATATATTCGCTCACAAGTTCAAGGTTGTTTTCGCTTACTAAAGATACTGTAGACTCCTCAGCTGCGCTTGACGATTTACCAAACGAACCCATTAATGAGCTAGCGCCTTTATCTTTAGCACTTTTCATACTTTGAAAACCGCCCATTACTTTATTAGCAGTTTCTTGGTTATCAGCCGAAAGGCCCGACTTAAGATTTTCGATATAAGCCATTGATACTTCAGAACCTACAGTTACTAGCTGCTCTGGCGTAAAACCGTAACGGTTTGTAACACTCGCAAAGCTTTTGTATAGGTCTTGTTCTTTAATCATGCTTAATGCACTGTTAGCTAAAGAGCTTTGTTCGTCAACACTTTGATCTGCAGAACCACCTAGCATACTTGCTAAATCTAAGTCTTTTAACGACTCTTGGCTGCTTGCCCAGCTAGTCACAGCTGGCAGTGCTTTCATATAGCTTTGAAGTTGACCTTCGTTAATATCCTCTGCAAGGCTTGAGAAACTCATCGCTAATAAGCTAAGTGATACAAGTATTTTTTTCATTGAGCATTTCCTAGTATTAAAGTAGTGCCAATTAGAAACTAATAAGCAACACTTGCCAACACAAAATAAAATATTGGCTGATTTATAGTACAATTTATGAGAATTTATTTAAGTTCTAAGAATTTAGTTGATTCACCACAAGCTAATGTACTGATGATATAATGTATTTTTGATAAATAGAGCTGAACACAATGTTAACAATTTCAAATACTGTCACTATCGATGAATGGGAACTAGAGCTCACAGCTATTCGTTCGCAAGGTGCCGGTGGTCAAAATGTTAATAAAGTAGCAAGTGCAATTCATTTACGTTTTGACATTAACCGCTCTAAATTACCTGACTTCTACAAAGAACGCTTACTTGCATTAAATGATACAAGAATTACCAAAGACGGCGTCTTAATAATTAAAGCGCAAAGCCACCGTACCCAAGAGCTAAACAGAGAAGATGCCCTTAAGCGTTTAAAGGATTTAATCCTTAGTGCTACGGTAGTTAATAAAGCGCGTCGAGCCACCAAGCCCAGCCGTAATTCACAGCGAAAGCGCATGGACAAAAAAACCAAGCATGGGCAAAACAAAGCGCTACGCGGCAGCATAAAGTTTTAGCTTTAAATGATATTAATAAAGTAGATTAGGGGCTTGATATTTACATGCATGCACTATTTTTACATCCTACAGCGTGCATAAAAATATAAGTGAGGGGTCTCCTCACTTATATTTAATAGCTATTAATGTTTACTTAGCCATCTCTAAATCAGATTCTGCATCTGCCAACATTGCAAACTCTTCATCAGCGCTTTTAGCAACTAAGTGTTTTGAGCTGTAGCCAAAGTAATATACGGCGCCCACAATAAACAGCATTATAGTGTATAAAAATGCACGAGGGTCGAACGCATACACACCGGTTAATGCTATAAGCGAAAGCACTAAAGCGATACTTGAAGTTACTACGCCCCCTGGGGTTTTATACGGGCGAGGTAAATCAGGTTGTTTAACGCGTAGCAAAATATGGCTCAGCGCCATTAATGCATACGATACAGTTGCACCTACTACAGCCATTGCAAGTATTAAATCACCCTCGCCACTGAGTGATACTAAAAAACCAAATATGGCAGGTACAATCAACGCACGTGCTGGCACTTTGCGATTAGTTGTAATCGACAACGAACGCGATAAATATCCGGCTCTAGATAAAGCAAACACTAAGCGACTATAACCATAAATAATAGAGAAAAACGAAGCAACTAAACCCGCAAGCCCTAATATATTTACTACAGTTGCTAAGGCCTCACTACCCGATGCATTTAATGCATCAACCAAAGGCACTGCACTTGCGCCCATTGCAGCAGCACCGCCAGCGCCAGGCACTAAAACAACAACTAAAAAAGCAGTAAATAACAAAAAGATCATTGCACCAATAATGCCTTTTGGCACATCTTTAGCGGGATCTTTTGCCTCTTCTGCAGCAAGCGGTACACCTTCAACCGCTAAAAATAACCACATGGCAAACGGTAATGCAGCCCAAACCCCGTACCAACCTAAAGGTAAAAACTCACTGGCTCCCACTGCATCGGTTACGGGGACGTCAAATAAGCGTGATGCATCAAAATTTGTAATTAAAACAAAAGCCGTTGCAATAATAGCTAATACTGCTAAACCACTTATTACCATCATTACTTTAAGTGCTTCTCCTACGCCTGCTAAATGAATTCCCACAAATAGTAAGTAAAATAATGCATATACCCATGGTCCATTAAATCCGGTAAGGGCTTCAACTGCAGAGCCTATAAAAATAACAATAGCAGCGGGTGCTAAGGCGTATTCAATTAATACCGCAAGCCCGGTTAAATAGCCTCCCGCAGGCCCCATAGCTTGGCGCGCAAAACTATAACCACCGCCTGCTGCAGGTATTGCAGCTGACATTTCAGCAAGCGACAATACCAGCGCTAAATACATAACTGCCATTAACACTGCAGCAATGGCAAAGCCACCCCAACCCGCTTCGGCAATACCAAAGTTCCAACCTGCAAAGTCACCCGATATTACATACGACACACCCAAACCTGCGAGTAATAACCACCCCGCAGTACCTCGTTTTAACTGTCTTTTAGCAAGGTACTCTGTATTATTAGTAGACATAACCCTTCTCCGTTGATGTTTAGTTTTTATTGTTTTATTTCATGTGTTTTTAATTAAAATTACTCAGCAATTAAAAAGTTAGTGGTTGAAACCTGATGCTCAATTACATCGTCTTGTGTACGGTCTTTTAAATTAACCCCAGTTAGTTTTAGTTTTTTAGCTTCACGTAATAAGTACAGCGCACGCCTAGCCGCTTCTGTATAAGGTAGGCCTGCTGGGCGAATATTCGATATGCAATTACGACATGCATCGTTAAGTCCTGTTTTAGGCTCCCATGTTAAATACAAGCCAAGGCTATCTGGCGAACTAAGTCCTGGGCGCTCTCCTATTAACACCATAACCACCTGCGCATTTAGCAACTCACCTATATCGTCGCCAATTGCTACTCGACCTTGTTCAACCAAAGTAATGGGGGCAATTTTAAATTGCTTGTCTGTTGTAAGGTGCGCTAATAGCTCTGTTATAAATGGGCATGCATTTTTTTGTACCGCTAACGAGGAGAGTCCATCAACCACTACAATCGCTAAATCGTATTTAGCCTGTGTAGTGTGCTTTTGTTCATTCATATAGCTGAGAAGTATTTGCCTACCATTTTCATCAAGCTTGCGGCCTAAATCAGGTCGCTGAAGGTAAGTAACCCTGTCAACAGCTTGGCTGTGTAAATGCAGGGGAGGGGCAACATCTTTTAATACGCTAATACTGCCTAGTTGCTCAGTCATTTCGTTAATATCAAGCGGAAAACTCACTGCATCGCGCGCTTGTGCATGAGATAGCTGAAAAGCCAGCATTTCTGAGGTTGGCAAACTTATACCCGCACGCCCAAGCCCAATACGGGCGTCGGTAAAACGGCGTAAATCACTCCAAGGATTGTGCACTACATTACCGTTATTTTTATGCTTGTTTACTGAGTCATCTAAAGGAGTGCTCTGTTTTAAACGTGATTTCATGAGCCACCTCCAGTAATTGCACCCAGAGGTTTAGCAAAAGCGGGAGGCAAGGTATCTGAAAGTGTAATATCGGAAGTGCTTTGCATTATTTTCATTTTGCTTAGCCATGCTTCAAACTCAGGGGCAGGTCTAGAGCCAAGTACACGGCGAACATATAATGCATCATGAAACGACGTAGTTTGGTAATTAAGCATTATATCGTCAGAGCCAGGTATTCCCATTACAAACGAGCAACCAGCAACACCTAATAGCGTAAGCAAGTTATCCATATCGTTTTGATCAGCCTCTGCATGATTGGTGTAACACACATCGCATCCCATCGGTATGCCTAGTAACTTAGCGCAAAAGTGATCCTCAAGTCCTGCTCGGGTAATTTCTTTACCATCAAACAAATATTCAGGGCCAATAAACCCTACCACGGTATTTACCAGTAACGGGTTAAACTTACGAGCAACGGCATAAGCGCGAGCTTCACACGTTTGCTGATCAAGCTCATGATGCGCATTTGCTGAAAGCGAACTGCCTTGCCCAGTTTCAAAATACATTACATTATTGCCAACAGTGCCACGCTTTAAACTCAAAGCCGCATCTTGCGCTTCAGCTAAGGTATTTAAATTAAAACCAAAACTTGAATTAGTAGCCTCTGTGCCACCAATCGACTGAAATACTAAATCAACCGGTGCGCCAGCTTCTATACATTCAATGGTGTTAGTAACATGGGTGAGCACGCAGCTTTGGGTTGGTATGGCGTACTTTTGAATAACATCATCCATTAACGTCATTAACTTAATGGCTTGGGCAACGTTATCGGTTGCTGGGTTTATACCTATTACTGCATCGCCATTACCGTATAGCAAACCATCAAGCATGCATGCAGCAATACCATTAATATCGTCAGTTGGGTGGTTTGGTTGTAAACGTGTAGATAAATGCCCGGGGAGGCCAATAGTATTTCTAAAAGCACTCGTAACATGGCACTTTTTAGCAATTAATATGAGATCTTGATTGCGCATTATTTTGCTAACAGCAGCAGCCATTTCCGGCGTAATACCTTGCCTTATACTTGCAAGTACAGCAGGTGTTGCAAAGTCACTTAAAAGCCAATTACGAAAATCGCCTACGGTTAAATGTGCAATAGCCATAAAGGCATTTGCATCGTGCTCGTCAATAATTAAGCGTGTAATTTCGTCATCTTCGTAGGGAATAAGTACCTCATTTAAAAATGTTTTAAGAGGTATATCCGCCAATGTCATTTGTGCCACAGCACGTTCTTGTGCTGATTGTGCAATTACGCCCGCTAAGCGATCACCCGAACGCTGCGGTGTAGCTTTAGCCATTAACTGGGCTAAGTTCTTGAATTTATAAGTATGTGTACCTAAAGTGTAACTGTACGCTTGCCCCATGATTTACTCCACATAACTAATATGATCAACCTTGGTATAGGTTTTGCTGCATCTTTAGCTATAAATCAATATTGAATAGTTACAAGACAGCTTATTTTGTACCAAGTAACTATCGAATTTTGGCAAAAGATTATTTATTAAACCAATTCAATTGGTTACACACGCAAAGCGGTGTTAACTTAAGCATAATGAAAGTGTAACGAAAAAGAGCATCCCCGATATGGCGCAGCAAAGTAGCTTTAACGCACCACTAAAGAGCAAGGTGCAAACACACGATATAGACGAGCAAGCGCATAGCCTTACTCAATGGCAGCAAAAATACGATCAAATGAGCGACGGCAGCTTTTATGGTTGTATTGAAGAAACGGATTACGCCAATATTCATGTGTTTAAAGAATACACTGAGCGAGCGCTTCGTCAGCAATGTAACATAGCCCCTAATTCGGTTTGGCTCGGCATTCCTTGTCAGTCACAGCAAAGTAAAATTAATGGTTTAAGTGTGGCAAGTAATCAATTTATGTGCCGTACCAGTGATAACGACTTTGAGTTGATAACCCCTGAGCAATTTAATATTTATGGTTTGGTAATTGATTGGAACTCAATTGAATATATGGCGCAGCTCCAAGGCGTAACATTGAAAAACATGGCATCTGCACAATCAGCTCGTTTATCGGTGAGCAACTCATCTTTGCAAACGGCAAGACAAATAATTAATAGCATGGTTGTAGGCAAGGGCTTTGGACTTAGAACCGAATCACAACAAGATATGCTAAACATGTTGGCACTACACTTATTACAAGCAGACAATACGCAGCAAAATATTGCGCCAAGTTATAAACACCGCAAAGCCGTAGTAGATAAAGTAAAAGATTACGTGGCCACAAATCCACAAAACCCAATAACAATAACCGAGCTGTGCGAGCTTTCCTTTGTAAGTAGGCGCACACTTCAGTATAGCTTTGAGAGTATTTTAGGAATTAACCCTTTGCGGTTTTTACGCTTAACACGCTTAAATAACGTAAGGCGAGAGCTAAAAAAACCAAACCAAGATAAGCCCATTTCAGTAATAGCAGCCAATTGGGGATTTTGGCACGCGGGACAATTTGCTAAAGATTACACGCAACTATTTGGTGAAAACCCATCACAAACAGTTAAAAATAATAGTTTTAAAGGTTAAAAACTACACTTCTAACGTGAGCACGTTTCTTCTACAGACCATACTTTAACTTGAGTTAAACACCTGTGGACGCGCAGCTTGCTGGCGTTTAAAAGCACCGCTTTTACATTTAGTCGGATGCATTAGTAAACAAGTAATTAAATCACCACCGAGAAGTGAAGGAGAAAACAAGGAGTAGTGACTAACCATTACTCGTGTTTTCTTTGTGTAGCGCACAGCGCCTCGGTGGTGAAATATCATATAACTTAAAAAAATGGACTTTGTCTGCTCATTTACTCCTCTTTTTCTTCTCTTTGTGCATTCATATTTTAAGGGCTGTTATTCACAAAGAGGTTTAGAGGCGCTGCGCTTTTAGAGGGTAGCTTGGAAGTTAAAATAATAAAGAACTAAAAGTAAAAGCGAGGTATAAAACCTCGCTTATTATATTCAAAAGCCCTATTTGATCGGTGCTAATTAAGCCGCGATTAAATAGGACTCTTGTCCTGAATGTTTGTTGCTACGTTTAAACGAGCCTTTGCCTTTTTTAGCTTTAACCACTTGTGGTTTAAATAATTTAGAGGTGACCATTGCCGCTAGTGCATTGTGGTTTATAACGCCTCGCCCTGTGTCTACCGCGCTGGTGTTTGCGGTTTTTGTTTTAGATTTTTTAGTCATATATTTCCTATCAACTAATGGTTATTTTAAGTTAAATAATAAAGAGGCTTTTATATTGGCCTATTTAAGAGATGGCGATTGTAGGCTTAATTTTCAACCGCGCAAGTATTTTTAACATCCATTTGGTAGTTTTTTAATGATAAAAAAGCATAAAAAAGCGCAGTTAATAACTGCGCTTAATATTACTTTAGTTTGCTTGATAAATTAAAAACTAAAGCTTACTTTTGCGTAGTACGTTCTGCCGTCAAAGCCGTATGGCAATGCGCGTACTGGGTATTTAAATGCGCCGTTGGTGATAAAATTAAGTACTTCGTCATCACCTAATTCATCTGGTGTTTCGTCAAATACGTTATCGGCACCTACCGAAAGCGCAAACATGTCATTAATTTGGTAACTAACATTTAAATCAACTAACACAGCAGACTCAACCGTACTTGTTGGTTTAAATGACCCCGTAGGCGAAAGCTCACCTGGTAATGAAATATGGTCGTTACCAAAGTATTTTACGTCTGTTTCACCAAAGTAGTTAAAGCGAATGGTTGATGTGTAGGCATCGCGTTCGTAGTCAAACGTAAGCGTTGCACGTTCGCTCGGTTGTCCGTCGGTAAAAAAGCTACGTTGTAAATCATCAAAAGCAACCGCTTCAGGAATACCGTCTTCTGCATTTACGCTGTCAATTTTAGTATCGTTTAGGTTACCTGCAAAGGTTACTCCTAAATTACCGCCTTCAACTTCAGTGCGGTACGATGCAATAATATCAACACCTTGTGTAGTAGAATCAACCGAGTTTGAGAAGTAGTTAGCTTGCACTGCTCCCGTTGCTTGTAGCGCTGCAACCGCTTCTGAGCTAAACGATACATCGTCAACCGAAAGTAAGCTGCCAAGTGTAATACGGTCTTCAATTTCTACACGGTAAAAATCAACCGTTAACGAAAGCTCGCTTGTTACATCGTAAACAAAACCAGCACTGTAGTTTGTTGATGTTTCAAGCTCTAAGCTATCTACGCCTAACGCACTTGGGAAAGCGGTCCCTGTGTTTGCCGTGAACGACTGCGTTAATGTGCCGTCTGAGCCTAAGTTAGTTGTAAAGGCTGTATAACCACTTTGTTGAAGTGATGGCGCTCTAAAACCAGTAGACAGTGCACCACGTACTGCAAAGTCATCTGAAAATTCATAACGTGTTGCTAATTTACCAATTAAATCATCCCCAGCATCTGAGAAATCTTCATAGCGTAGTGCACCACTTACGTTCCATGCGTCGGTGATCATAGTTTCTACGTCTACATAAACTGCGTAGCTGTTACGGTCGCTATCGTTAGCCGCTTCAGGGCGAAGGCCGTTATAAGCTTGAAAACCACACTGTGCAAATTGATCCGGATCGTTTACTGATGGGTACGAAGTATCCATATTTGCTAACCCACACGCGTATGATGCTTCATCGCCAGGCACTATTTCGTAGTTTTCTTTACGGTATTCGGCGCCTACTGTTACATATAAAGGCTCACTACGGCCAATATCTACAATACCGTTTACATCAAGGTTAACCGTTGTTTGATCGAATCTAAAACCACCTGAGTAACCGCCAGTAGGGCCTGAGTTTGCTGCAATGTCGGCATCGCTTGCATCTGGGTTATTAAATAAATACTCAGCCGCGTAAGAAGCATTTAATGTATTGCGTGATGTAAAATCGTATTGGTTTTCACCATAAACAGCCGATACATCGTAAGTCCAGTCTGTGTTTATATCGCCTTTAAACCCAAGTGCTACTGAAATATCTTGTGCTTCGTTATATATGCGCGGTAAAAAACCATCGCTGTATACTTGTGTTACGTTTTTAGAGGCTTCGTTAAAGTTACGGTAAAAACCATTACCCAGCGCCGTGCGCTCAGAGTAGCCACCAAACGAGTAAAGCTCGCCGTCGCCCATTGGTAATGCCATGTTGTAAAATAACGACGTAAATTCACTTTCTGAGTTACCTTGGCCCCAGCGTACATCTTCACTTAGCGTACCTGGTTCAACATTAAGCGACCCCCCCGTATCGCGCTCTGCACGGTTAGTGCCGTCGGCATCACGGTACTCAAGCGATAGGTTAATAAAGCCGCCTTCGTTACCTAATTCAAAACCACGGTTTAAACCTGCTGAAATAGTGTCGCCGTCACCTTCACTTGTGCCGCCGTATTGTACAAAACCCGTTGTAATACCGGTTGAGTTATTAAGAGATAAGTTAATAACACCTGCAATAGCATCAGAGCCATACTGCGCTGCAGCGCCGTCGCGTAATACTTCAACGCCTTTAAGTGCTGTTAGCGGAATGGCATTCATATCAGTACCCGCAGCGCCTGCGCCTACTGTACCGTTAAGGCCAAAAATTGATTGGTTATGACGACGTTTACCATTTACTAATACAAGGGTTTGATCTGGTTGTAAGCCACGAAGTGTTGCAGGTCTAAATAAATCAGAACCGTCTGAAACTTGTGTACGCGAAAAGTTAAATGAAGGCGCTGTCGCTTGAAGGCTTTGGCCTAATTCGGTAAAACCACCTTTAGTTAAATCATCCGCGTCAATTAAATCAATAGGAGAAGAAGACTCTGTAGAGGTACGGTTAGATACACGCGATCCTAATACAGATATTTGCTCTATGTTTTTAGCAGCTTGCACTGGTGCTTCTTCAGCGTTAACAATGCTTGGTGCGCTAAACGCGAAAGCAACGGCTACAGCAAGTGTGTTTAAACGGTATGTTGACATAGTGACGACCCTGTTTTTTGTATTCTTAATAATATGTGTGTGGTTATGATGTTCACAACCTGTTGCAAACATCCTAGCAACATATGCAAACAAAAAGAAATGAAAAAAACTAAATATTTGGTCTAAGTATGCAAATAAACTTCAAGATAAGAAAAAACCACATCAAATCGGTTAAAATACATGCTAAGAAGGGATTAAACATCAAAAAACAGAATGTTTAACACTTTATTTACAATGTGGTTTTGTTCGTTATTTTACACTTTTAAAGGTAATAGGCAGCGAATGGTCGTACCTGTGCCTAATGTACTGTTAACTTCTACTTTTCCACCGTGATCGCTCACCATAGCGTATACAAGTGTCATACCCATACCGGTGCCTTTTCCGACTTCTTTTGTTGTGTAAAAAGGGTCAAACATATGTGCTATTGTGTCTTCATTCATGCCACAACCGTTATCTTTTATTTCAATACAAATATTTGTGTGTAGTTCAAAAATATTGACTTCAATAATGCAGCCTTTTTCTAAATCTAACTCGCAAGCTTGCCAAGCATTCATTAAAAGATTTACAAAAATCTGATTAATTGACGATAAATTGCACCAAATGAGTGGTAGGGGTTCAAACCGCGTTTTTATTTCGCATAATTTAAGTTTGCTACTCAATAACCTTAAAGCATTATTAGCACCCGTTGTTACATCGGCTAATTGTTTATCTTGAGAAGAGGTGGGGTGGGCAAAGTTTAATAAGTCATGCACTATTTGTTTTATACGTTTAAGTCCTTCAACGCTGTCGTTAATTTGTCCCTGCAAATTGTTATAAATCCACGCGTACGGATACTGTAAATTGAGTATGTCGATTTCGTGTTTAAAACGGCTCTCTTTAATTTCGTTATTTAAATATTGTTCGTTAAGTTTTAGCAGCGCTACAAGTAAAGGGCTTGCGTTTTGTAGGCTCTCTACGTTACTCATTGCATAGGCAAGTGGGGTATTTATTTCGTGGGCAACGCCTGCGCTCAGTGTACCTAAAGTCGCCATTTTTTCGGTTTGCACAAACAGCATTTGTTGGTGTTCTAAGTCGGCTACTTTTTTTTGTAGTTCATTATTTATGGCAACTAAAACGCTACTTTTATCTTTGAGTAATTGCTCTGCAGCTAAGCGCAGCTTTTGTTCGTTTAAAAAAGCACGTTCAAAATTACCATCTGATCCATCCATTCCCTTCATCCATATAGATAACTTTATACATAACGTTTAGTCGTCTGTATGCAAATTTGCAACTTTAGTGTGGCCAAGGCCTAATTTTATGCATGAGTAATTATCCACTTATTGCTAATAACCCCATTATGTAAATACCACTTAATATAAAAGGTAGGCACAAACACACCATAGAGTATTTTTTAAGCTATTATTTAACCAGAAGTAATTTAAAGGCGACTCAATGACTCAAGTAACACCAAGCACACCAATAAATCAGGTTGATGTACTTTGCATTGATGATGATGAAATAGTACTACGCACGTTAACAAGACTACTTGAAGTAAATGGCCTGTCGGTTATTGTTTGCGATAACCCGCAAAGTGCACTAACGCTTTTTAAAAATCATGAGTTTGGTTTAATTATTAGCGATATGCGTATGCCGGTAATGAACGGTGCCGAGTTTTTAGAAAAAGCACGTGCGCTGGCACCCGACACCCAACGCATTTTATTAACCGGTTACGCCGACATACAAACCACCTTAGCGGCTGTTAATCAGGGCCAAATAAATGGTTATATTCAAAAGCCTTGGCAAAACGATTTATTACTTCGTAGCATTAGAGATAGCATAGAAAAATTTGCACTAAAAAAACAAAATCAAAAATTAGAGGCACAAGTTAAAGCGCAAAACCAAGAGTTGCTAGAGCTTAATAATTCGCTTGAACAACGGGTAGAAAAACGCACCTTACAAATCAAACAGGTTTTAAAAAAGCTTGAAGACGCCAACGAGCGCGAAAAACAAGAGCATAAATCGACCGTAGAGCTGCTATATAATTTTGTTAACGCAAACCCTTACCTAGATGGCAACAAAGCACAAAATATTGCTAACACCTGTACACAAATAGCACTTTATTTAAACTTGTCGCAAAAAAGCATTGATCTTGCCCCTATGGCTGGTTACTTGGCGCAAATAGGCTTGCTTGCTATGGATCCTGATCTTTATAAAAAACCAGTAAACCGCTTAAACGAGCAACAACGCAAAACCTTTTATACTCACCCAAGTACTGCACAATTAATGTTAATGCCAGCAATACATTTACATGACTTGTCGGATGCTATTTATTATCAGTTTGAGCGCTTTAACGGAAACGGAATGCCCAAAGGCCTTGCCGGAAACGACATACCAATAGGCGCTATGGTGCTAGGTTTAGCGCGCGACTATTGGGACGCGTTTGAGCAAAGCAATGCAAGTGATGAAAAGCAGCGCCACGATGACGCACTCGAAAGTGTAAAACTTTATAGTGGATCGTTTTATCATCCTAAAATTGTACGTGCACTTGAAGCAAGCCATGCAAAACTACATGAACAAAAAAGTTCAGCAGGATCAGTGCTAATTTGTAACGCCCATGAACTCAAAGAGCAAATGGTACTGGGCCATGCTCTACACAGCCATACGGGCATAATGTTGCTGCCTAAGGGTCATGTATTTGGCAGTAAATCGATAGAAAAACTCCAACAGCTAGAATCGAAAAAACCAACCCCGTTCAGAATAATGGTGAAAACTGCTAAATGATTGATCTAAACCGCAGTTTTTTTCGTTACAATGTGCATAAAATAGATTATTGAATTTGCTTGAAGGAGCACTCTGTGTCGCGATTTTCTGCGGTTACTGACAACCCCCATGATGGGCGTTTTAACCAAAAAACGGGAATACTGCTAACTAACTTAGGCAGCCCTGATGCACCAACAGCGGCTGCGCTTCGTACATATCTACGCGAATTTTTATCAGATCCACGCATTGTAGAAATACCACGCTTAGTATGGATGATAATTTTACATGGCATTATTTTGCGTGTGCGCCCTAAACGTTCGGCTAAATTATACGAGAGTATATGGACCGAAAACGGCTCACCACTTACCCACATTACTCGCCAGCAAAGTGTAAAGTTAAATACTTTATTAAAAGAGCAAGGTTATACCAATACTGAAGTAGTAATGGCAATGCGTTATGGCAACCCTTCAATAGAGGCAGGCCTTGAAGAGCTTCGTGATAAAGGCTTAACGCGTATAATTATTTTACCAATGTACCCGCAATATTCTAGCCCAACTACGGGTTCTACGTTTGATGCTGTATCGAGCGTACTGCGTAAATGGCGCTGGGTGCCAGAGCTTCATTTTATTAATGGCTATCATAAAAACACCCGTTATATTGAGTCGCTTGCTAATAGTATTAGTGAGGATTTAGAAGCGAATGGTATGCCACAAAAAATTGTTTTTTCGTATCACGGTATGCCTAAATTGTTTTTAGATCGCGGCGATCCGTACCATTGCCTATGTTTACAAACCACGCGTTTAGTTGTCGAAAAACTAGGCCTTGATAAAGACAAAGTAATTAGTACTTTTCAAAGTCGATTTGGTAAAGCAGAGTGGTTAAAGCCTTATACCGACGCAACCCTTGCAGCCTTACCTGATGAAGGTATTACCGATGTAGCTATTATAAGTCCTGCTTTTAGCGCCGACTGCCTAGAAACACTTGAAGAGCTAGAAGGTGAAAACCGTGAAATATTCGAAAACGCAGGCGGCGAAAAATACCGTTACATAGCGGCACTAAACGACAGAGACGACCATATAGAAGCTGTGTTTGATGTTATAAAACCTATGTTGTAACCCAAGCTTACTAAAGCTAAATATATTACGCATTAAGCGGTGTTAAAATTAACACCGCTTTTTTGTTTTTAAGGCTTTTAAAATATTTAGTTAATTAATTCACAAAGAGGTTAAGAGGCGCTGCGCTTTTAGAGTGAGTGATAAAACATAACAATACTGTTTTTGTTTCGGGGTTTTTGGCTTCCCCTTTTACTTCTCATTGTGCAAATAAAAGCTTTTAAAGGGCGAATTATTCACAAAGAGGTTAAGAGGCGCTGTGCTTTTAGAGTAGTTATAAAACATAAAAATACTGGTTTTGGCTTTTCTCATTTACTCCTCTTTTACTTCTCATTGTGCAAATAAAGGCTTTTAAAGAGCTAATTATTCACAAAGAGGTTAAGAGGCGCTGCGCTTTTAGAGTAGTGATAAAACATAAAAATGCTGGACTGGTTTTTCTCAGTTATTACGGATTACCTTATCTTTGTGAAAGAAATTACTTATATTATTTAATAATAATTAAAATAAATAAAAATGTACGTTTGAGGGGAGGCAATACCTAAGCAACAGCAATTAAACGCTATCGCTTAAAGTATAAATCAATCGCTTTTGTGAGGAGCTCGTCGAGTTGTTCTTCAAATTCTTCAATATTAATTTCAAAGTGCTTTAAGTAAGCCCGAGCCTGAGCAAGTGATAAATTACGGCTGTTAACGCTGTATTGTCGCTCGTCTATGGTTTTATCGTAACGTGGTAAAAATACAAATTGGCCATAAAAGGGGGATTTAATATGCTTGTTTGCAAAACGACAAAAATCTTCAACATGCTCAGCACCCTTAGGTCCAAGGCAACCTGGCTCAATGCGATACATTAAGCGAATTTTTTTGTCGTCATTTATTTGCATTTAAAGCCTTTATCTAAAAAACAGTACGCGTACTATTTTCCCATCTTTAATTTGATAACTCGAAATAAGTTCTGAGCGTTTATCAACTACGTTTTCGTCAGTTGAACAAGTTTCTGAAAGTTCGTGATCAATCACTATATCACCGTGCACTATGCGCTTAATTGGTGATGAGTGAATACACTTTAACTTTTTAAACATTAGCCCATAACGTTCTATTAGTTTTTCTTTACCTTTAAATAATAGCTCATTAGGGAAAATATAAAACTCAACATCTTCGGCATATACACGAAGAAACTCTTCAATGTTACGTGCGTTATATGCTTTAACTAGCTGCTCTACCACAGCAAGTGATTCGCGCGATTGTTTAGCTTTAGTTTGCTGCTTAACTGTAAGTGCTTCTTTTGCTTGCGTTACTGCTTTTTCAGCTTCGGCTACAGCCACTGCTTTTTCTATTTTATTTTTAGGCTTTTCAGCAGGTTTAATTTGCTCGTTACCTAATACTTTTGAATCGTCTGGTTTAGTCGCATCAATTGTTGGCTTTTTAAGCTCTGGCGCTTTGTATTCAAGCGTATTTACTTTGTCGTCAGTGTTGGTTTGAGTTACTGATTGCTCATTTTCAACTTTTGGCTTTTCAACGCTTGTTTGAGCTTCAACTTGCGGCTCTTTTTGCTCAGGCTCGCTTTGCTCTGCGGCATAAGTAATTAGCGCAACGGTAGTGACTAATGAGGCTAAAATAATAGATAACGGTTTCATAACTTTCCTAAAATGAACACTAAATACGTGTAATACCAATTACATTAAATAGGCGATCTATTATAGCGTTAAAAAATAGCGCAATAACAACGCGAAAATTGTGACATATAGTTGTTCTATATGAATAACCTTTAACGCAGTTAGTGAGTTATTTAATGCAATAGAATGATCATATTTTTGATAAAATTAGTATAAGGGTGCAACATAGCAAATTTTAACGTTATCGGGTAGTTAATACCACCACTGAAGCCTACCAGTACTGCTCTACCGTAATATTGCCGGGGTTTTTACGGCGGTTACGCGTAAAGTTTTTATCGAGAAGTAGCGCGGTTGTGTCTTTTACCATTTGTGGATTTCCGCAAATCATAAATTGTGCATTACTAGGCTCAGGGTTTAATTTTACATATTCAAACAAACGGTTGCTCTCAATTGCGTTAGTAATTCGCCCACTTAAGCCTTGTAATGGCTCCTCTCTACTTACAACCGGAATATAGTTAAGTTGTGCTGGGTACACTCTTAATAGCTCGTTAATAAGTGCCTGATAGCTTAAATCGTTATTAAAACGTACGCCATGCACTAAATTTATAGTTTTGTATTTTTTCCATACATCGGGCTGTTGTAAAATTGATAAAAAAGGCCCTATGGCAGTGCCAGTCCCCAACATCCAAAGCTGATCACTTTGTGGTATTTCATCAAGGGTAAAAAAGCCGGTTGCGTGTTGTTCTATTAATACGGTGTCGCCAGGTTGTAAGGTAGCTAAACGAGGAGAGAGCAAACCGTCAATTACGTTAATAAGATAAAATTCGAGATCGGGGTTTTCAGGGGCATTCACATATGAATAAGCCCGAGCAATACGTTTGTCGCCATCCATTATTGAAAGCTTTGTAAATTGGCCAGCTTTAAACGGCTCTACGTTTGCATTAACGGTTAAGCTAAAGAGTGTTTCGCTCCACCACGTGACATTTTTTACTGTTGCTTCAACCCAATTAGACATAGTTACCTCTTGGTTTAGCTATTAAAGTTTTAAATAATTCACTCCATCAACATTAGCATTAAGTGACAAAGACTTACAGGAGAATATGACTAGATTTAAAGCAGTGATGTGTGCAGTAATTACCAATAAAATAATGTGAATAATTAGCTCTGCGATAAGAGTCATTAATTGCATAAGAGAAAGCGATGCTGCAGTAACTAAGAAAAATAAAGTCAAAAAAACAGTGTTTTTTATTTTATCACTTACTTTAAAAGCGCTGCGTCTTATATCACCATTAGTGAACTATTTACTTGAAAAACTATTGCACTAGGAGAAGGCAAAGAGGAGTAAATGAGAAGAGCTAAGCCAGAAAACGAGTATTTTATCACCTACTTTAAAAGCGCTGCGTCTTATATCACCTTTAGTGAACTATTTACTTGAAAAACTATTGCACTAGGAGAAGCCAAAGAGGAGTCAATGAGAAGAGCTAAGCCAGAAAACGAGTGTTTTATCACTGACTCTAAAAGCGTAGCGCCTCTTAACCTCTTAGTGAATTATTTATTTAAGCCTTTATTAATTAATTTTATAGTTAAACTCAAATTCCACACATAAAAAAACGGCGCTAAATTTAGCACCGTTTTTATAAGCAATAAAAAAAGAGTTTACGCTTTTTTCTCTTCACAACTTGCTAGGTATTCGTCAAACGTACCTTGGAAGTCGATTACTTTTTTATCTTTAATATCAATGATACGTGTAGCTAATGACGAAACAAACTCACGGTCATGGCTTACAAAAATAAGCGTACCTTGGAAATCTTTTAACGCATTATTAAGCGCTTCAATGGCTTCCATATCCATGTGGTTAGTTGGTTCGTCCATAACAAGCACGTTAACGTCTTGCATCATTAACTTACCAAATAACAGGCGGTTTTTTTCACCACCAGAACAGTTACGCGCTTTTTTGTTTGAATCGTCAGCTGTAAACAACAAACGGCCTAACATGCCACGAACCATTAAATCGTTGTGCTTAGCTGTACGCCATTGCGACATCCAATCAAACAACGTTAAATCGTTATCAAAATCTTTAGTGCTGTCTTGCGGGCAATAACCAAAGCTCGCATTTTCAGACCATTTAATTTCGCCTTCATTACTTTTAAGCTCGTCTACTAAACAGCGTAAAAATGTAGTTTTACCCACACCATTTTCGCCAATTACAGCAAGCTTAGCGCCAGCTTCAAGTAAAAAGTCGCCGCCGCTAAATAACGTTTCGCCATCAAAACCATGGCCAAGCTTATTAACTTCAAGCGCCTGACGATACATTTTTTTACCTTCGTCAAACGAAAGCGATGGGCTCATACGGCTTGAAGATTTAACTTCATCAAGCTTAATTTTATCCATTTTTTTAGCGCGCGAACTTGCTTGCTTAGCTTTTGAAGCGTTAGCACCAAAACGGTTAACAAAGTCTTGTAGCTCGTCAATTTCAGCGCTCTTTTTAGCATTTTCAGCTAAAAGTTGCTCGCGTTGTAAGCCCGCAGCTTCTAAAAATTTCTCATAGTTACCAGGGTAAATACGCAGCTCACCGTAATCAATATCGGCCATGTGCGTACATACCGAGTTTAAAAAGTGACGGTCATGCGAAATAATAATCATCGTACATTTACGTTTGTTAAGCTCGTTAGCAAGCCACGTAATTGTATGAATATCCAAGTTATTGGTAGGCTCATCAAGTAGCAAAATGTCAGGGTTTGCAAATAACGCCTGTGCTAAAAGCACACGTAGTTTCCAACCTGGGGCAACGTTTGCCATTAAACCGTAATGAAATTCTTTATCGATACCCGCTTCAAGCAAAATCTCTTCAGCGCGGCTTTCTGCCGTGTAACCGTCCATTTCAGCAAATACACTTTCAAGATCGGCAACTTTCATACCGTCTTCTTCGCTCATTTCTGGTAACGAGTAAATACGTTCGCGCTCTTGCTTTACTTTCCAAAGCTCCACGTCGCCCATAATTACCGCGTCTACAACGCTGTATTGCTCAAAAGCAAACTGGTCTTGGCTTAGGTTACCTACTTTTAACCCTGGAGTAATAGATACATTACCCGCACTTGGAACAAGCGCACCGCTTAAAATTTTCATGAAAGTCGACTTGCCGCAGCCGTTAGCGCCAATTAAACCGTAACGGTTACCGTTACCAAATTTAGCTGAAATGTTTTCAAACAACGGCTCTGCGCCAAACTGCATCGTAATATTTGCGGTGGAGATCAAAAAAGGTAATCCTAGATTAGTACTGACAGGAGTACGCTGCAGCAAAACGCCACAAACAAGAACCAGACAATAGGGTAAATTAGCTGGCGAATTATACAGATCAGCCACAACGAATGAAAGATAAAAGGCAGCTAATTTATAACCAAGTAAAAATAACGGCAATTCTCGGTTTTAGGTCACTATTTTTAACGTATGTAGTGTTGAATGTACTTACAGCCACAATGTAAATAATTACTAATGCCAAGCAATATTAAAGAGGGGGCGCCAAATAGCTAAGTTATTAGCTATGTTTTAATGCATAGGTTGGTAAATTGACTTTATCGCCGCCTCGTTTTTGGTAATTAACTGATTAACAGTCGTCACGTCATCAAGTGTTAGCGACTCCTTGCTTAGCATAAAATGCACATTGTTAACGTTAATCGGTGTAATAGTTTTTACCTGCGAAATTGAGGAGTGTTTTTTTACAAAGTACTGCGCAACCACGGAGTCTTCAATAACATAGTCGATTCGTTTTTTATCTAACATGCTAAATCGATTATTTGCTTGAGCAGTAAGCACGACCTGTTTTGAATATTTGGTTTTGAGTTGTTCAAGCTCATCACCAAAAAAGCTTCCTCGGTTAATACCTGCTGTAAAATCTTGACTAAAAAGATCAGCTAAGCTGGTTACATCAGGCGAGTCTTTATGTTTATAAAGATGCATAACTTCTTCGCGGTAGGGCAAACTAAAGTGCGCATATTGTGCGCGTTTTTTTGTGTAACTTGCCGCGTAGGTTATATCTACTCGGCCATTTTTAAGCTCAGCTTGAACACGCGAAAAACTCGGAAAATAAGTCCATTTAATACAAAATTTTGAATCTTTAAAAATAGCGTTTACAGCATCCACTTCTGCGCCTAAAAATGTATCACCTTGCTTAACAAGGTAAGGCGGCCAATTAGTTTCGTTAGTGCCCATTACCAATGTTTTTGAACACGCAAGGGCATTAAAGTGAGTAAATAGCAGTGTAGTAAATGTTAAAAATAAAGTTTTCATTACACTCCTTAAATTAGTGTTCAAACAACGCTTTAAGTGCTGTTTTATTTTTGTTTATATATTCATTAATTACCGCAAGCTCAGTAACCGACACCGTTTGTTTGCTAAACATTAAATAAATATCGTCTTTATTTACATGCTCAATATTGGTTACTAATTTGATATTTGAGCCTTTTTTGCCAAAATAAGCCCCCACTAACTCGTCTTCAATAGCAAAATCAATACGTTGTTTATTAAGCATTTCAAAGCGTTTACTGGTTGCACTGGTGTATTCAATCTGCTTTTTATATTTAGTTTTATATTGCTCAAACTCCTCACCGTAATAGCTTCCAAAGTTAGCGCCAACAATAAAGCCTTGTTTAAAAATGTCTTCGAGGTTTTTAACACTATGCTGATTATTTTTGTTTTCGTATAAGCGCATAACCTCAGTTCGGTAGTTATCACTAAAGTGCACATATTTAGCGCGCTCGTCTGTATAACTTGCAGCCCACTCCAAATCAATACGGCCGTATTTAAGCTCAATAAAAGCCCGCTTAGAATTTGGCAGTAACTTAACTTCAAAACAAAAAGGGGAGTCAGCAAATATAATGTTAAGCGCATCAACCTCCAAGCCTTGCAGCTTACCGTTAATGCCCATTACATAAGGCGGCCAAAAAGCATCGTGCGATGCTACGCTAAAGGTTCTTTCACAAGCAAATACATTAAATGGAGCCGTAAACAGCAAACATAAAAATACGGTAATTAATTTATTCATTGCGCCTCATAGTTATTATTTTTGCTTATTATTACAACAGTATAAACCAGCTTTTGTATTTTAGCGGCGCGGGCTTGTGTAAAGATGTAAAAACCATCCGTAATTATGAGAATGCCCAGTATGCAGGTGTTTATAGAAAGGTGGTTGTATTTTATATTTTATACAGCGTGTGTCACTCAGCATCAGTGCTTAATAACAATGGCGTATTAATTTAAAAATTTCTACTTATTAAGCCTATATTTAATGCGCCTGTTCCTGTAGATTAAACAAATAATGAATGCAGTATTAACAGAGCCTTAGCTGTTAAACGATTAGCCAAGGAGCGGTGAGTCTCGTGTCAAACACCACACTTACTTATTACAACCAAAATGCCAAAGCTTTTAGCGACTCCACACTTAACGTTGATATGTCGGCGCTTTATGCTGAGTTTTTACCGCACGTTGCACAATATGGGCGTATTTTAGATGCCGGTTGTGGCAGTGCGCGCGATGCCACTTTTTTTAAAGCGCAGGGTTTTACTGTAAGTGCGTTTGATGCAAGCCCAGAGCTGGCAGAGTTGGCAAGCAGTTACTTACAACAACCTGTAGCGGTTAAAACATTCCAAGAGCTAAATTGTGTAAATCAATACGACGGTATTTGGTGCTGCGCTAGTTTATTACACGTTCCAAAAGCTGAGTTACCGCAGGTGTTTTTAAACCTACAAAATGCGCTTAAACCGAATGGCGTTTTGTATGTATCGTTTAAATATGGCGATACAGAGCGTGTGCATAACGGTCGTGAATTTACCGATTTAAACGAGCAATTATTAAGTGATTTAATCAATCAGCACACGCAATTGAGCATAATGAAGCATTGGCAAAGTGTTGATCAGCGCCCAGGGCGCGAAAGCGAAGTATGGTTAAATGCCTTGTTAACGCATAGCAAAGCGAAATTATAAGTGAATAGTTTTAGCGAACATCAGCACCTACAAAGTAATAACCAACAGCTTATTACGGGTGATAATGACCCGTTATTACCTAACCTTGTGCATGCCATAAACAATGCCACTGAGATTGAAATTACAGTTTCATTTATTCAGCCAAGTGGCTTAGCACTGTTGTTCGACCCACTAAGCGAAGCGTTACAAAGCGGCGCAACACTCAAACTACTTACCTCAGACTACCTTGATATTACTCACCCTAATGCGTTGAGAGAACTTATGGCATTAGTAGATCGTGGAGCCGATGTGCGTATTTACCAAACGCACAGTAATCAAAGTTTTCATATGAAGTCGTATATTTTTATAAAAACAAACGACCAAAAAGAGATTACTGATGGCTGTGCCTTTATTGGCTCAAGTAATATTAGTGCCAGCGCATTGACCAAAGGGCACGAGTGGAATTTTAGACATGATTATACACAGCCAAAAACAAGCCAAGCAGCAAAGCAGTTTTTAAGTATTCGCACAGCTTTTGAAAATATTTTTAATCACGAATTTGTTACCCATTTAAGCCATGAATGGATTAATAGCTACATTGCTAGGCGTAAACTACAGCAGTTTGTAGCGGTAAACCATACCGATACAGCTGAGCAAGTTATTGAAAAAAATGAAGCTAAAACACCAAGGCCAGCTCAAGTTGAAGCGCTAAATGCCCTAGCGCAAACCCGTACTGAGGGTTTCAAACGTGGCTTAGTGGTATTGGCAACAGGCATGGGTAAAACATGGTTAAGTGCATTTGATGTAAAACAATTCAAAGCAAAACGTGTTTTATTTGTAGCGCATCGAGAAGAAATACTTTTGCAAGCACAGCGAACATTTTCTGAATTACTTACTCTATCTACTGGGTTTTATAACGGTAAACAGCGAGAAAAAAACGCTGAGTGTTTATTTGCCTCTATTCAAACCATTGGCCGAAGTAACCATTTAAAGCAGTTTGCACCAACAGCATTTGATTACATTATTGTTGACGAATTTCATCATGCAAGTGCGCGCGTATATCGCCAGCTTTTAAACTACTTTGAACCCAAGTTTTTACTGGGTTTAACAGCTACACCAGAGCGTACCGACCAAGCTGATATTTTAGGGTTATGCGACAACAACCTAGTATTTGAGCGTAACTTAACGCAGGGGATAGACCAAAAAACGTTAGTGCCATTTCATTACTACGGTATTTGGGATGAAAACGTAAACTACCAAGCTATTCCGTGGCGTAATGGCCGATTTGATCCAACAGCACTTGAAAACAAATTTGCAACCCAAAAACGGGCAGACCACGCACTTTTACAGTGGCAGCAATACAAACAGCAGCGCACATTAGGTTTTTGTATATCTACTAAACATGCTGATTATATGGCGGCTGCATTTAATAACGCGGGTGTAAAAGCGCTATCTGTACATAGCCAGTCAAAAGTACGCCGTAATGATGCACTAAAACAATTAGAACAGCGTCAAGTTGAAGTATTATTTACCGTTGATTTGTTTAACGAGGGGACTGATTTACCAAGCATTGATACCATATTAATGCTGCGCCCAAGCGACTCTAAAATACTCTTTTTACAGCAATTAGGGCGGGGTTTACGAACTCTTGAAGGTAAAACACATTTAGTGGTGCTCGATTTTATTGGTAACCACCACAGCTTTTTAAATAAACCTTATGCGCTACTTCATGAAACCACGCCAACTGGTGTAGTTAAAAAGCTTAAAAAACCAAACCTTGCTGATGGCTGCTTTATAAATATTGACTTAAAAGTTACCAACTTTTGGCAGCAGCTAGCCAATATACAGCGCACCACAGCGTTAGAAGATATAACACAACTTGCCGAGCAACTAGGGCATTTACCTACATTAAGCGAGTTTTACTACCACTACGGCGATATAAAAAAGGTAAACAGCAACTACACTAGTTGGTTTGATCTAATTGCTAAAACACAAAATATTGATGACGAAGCACAGCAAAGTGCCAAGCAATTAGCACCGTTTTACGACTTTTTACATAAAGGCATACAAACAACCAGTATGACCAAATGCTTTAAAGCTATTTTGCTTGAAGCGTATGTTGCTTTGAATGGCTTTGCTAACCCCCCAACAGTTGCAGAACTTGCTGTAATGAGTGCAAAGGTACTCGCGCGCCATCCGAATTTAAAGCAACACGATTTACCTATTAAAGAACAGCAAGCAGCTGCAGATTCGCAAACATGGCAAAGCTACTGGCGTAAAAATCCAATTAAAGCCTACACCAATAAAAATAAAGACGGCACACAATGGTTTACCTTACAAAACAACACCGTAAAAGCCACGTTTGACGTACCTGCAGAAAAATGCGAATTACTAAACAGCGCCGTGTTAGAGCTGGTTGAATACACCTTAGCCAAATACAACCAGCGGCTAAAAGTAAAAACGCCAACCACGAAACAAAATACAGAGCAAGAAGCTGACAATGTAACTCAGTTAGTGTTTAAAGATCTTGCCGATACAGCAAACGCGCAAGATAACGCATTAAAACTGCCGTACTTCCCTAATATTAAAATTGCCTGCGGGCATTTTAAAACAGGGGATGAAAGCGATATGGAATTAATGGACGCACCTTTTGGTGCAGGCAAGCTTGATCCAAACGTACATTTTTTAGCCCGTGCATCGGGTAACTCTATGAACGGCGGTAAAGCCCCAATTTATGATGGCGACTTACTACTACTTGAGCTTATAACCTCTGATAAAGCCGGATCGCTACGCGGCCAAATTGTCGCGATAGAGCGAGATGATATAGGCGGAGATGGCCAGTATTTACTGCGAAAAATTAATAAATTACCCAATGGGCAATATGAGCTAATTGCTCAAAACCCCGATTACGAGGTAATGATTGCAGATGAAAGCATGCGAACATTCGCCCGCTTTAAACAAGTGGTTACGCTTTAACTTGTAGGAGCTGAGCTTGCTCGCGCGAAAAGCGAAGCTTTTAATATTGGTGAATTTGCGGAGTTCACGAATGCTGTTTTGGTATTTGGGTTTCGAGATTGATACCTCTATTCGAGGTTTTATCGCGTTGGCGATGGCAACCAAAGGGCGGCTGCCGCCGACCGCCCTTTGGAATCCCACGGCGCACCCGAAGATCACACTTTATCTTCAACTTACGTTAATGATGTGAACGTAACCAGCGTAGATAGGCCATCCATGGCCAAGCTACGCTTTGTACAGCATCCATGCTGTAAATTACTCATCATTAACTCAGTTTCAGGTGTGATCACGGGGAATTGGAGTATGTTGGTAGATTGGTGTTTATGAATACTGGCAGGCATTTTATTTATGCTTTTAGTTATATGAGACATATACAGGAAAATTATGTACGAAAATCTTTTTACTAATTGGATGCGCTGGGTTGATCGTGAACAAAGTGAGGGTATCCAATATCCGGGTATTTATATCTGTGCAATTACAGGTGAAGATTTATCTAGTAAAGATTTTTCATGGGTTACAAACATAGTATATGTAGGAATGACGAACTCTGTAAAAGGCTTAAAAGGAAGGCTAAAACAGTTTGATGACACAATAAAAGGCAAAAGTGGCCATGGTGGCGCGGATCGCATGCGATACAAATATCAAAATTATAATGAGTTAGTAAACAAGTTATATGTAGCTGTAGCACCATTTACATGTAATGTTAAATCAAACAGCCCTGAAGACTTACGAACTATGGGTCAAGTAGCAAAGTTCGAATATGATTGCTTTGCACGCTTTACAGAATCATTTGGTTATCTTCCTGAGTTTAATGATTACGCCAAATCGCCTAAATATAGTTTAACAATAGGGCGTAAAGGGTAGGTTGTGGAAGAATACACGAATTCTAATAGCTTTAAATATTAGGGAGATATTTAACCTTATGGCGGCAAATAACGACAAGGAGCGGATAGGGTCAAATCTTGACTTCACACATTAAGAGTCTTCAATATCTGCTCATGGCACGGTTCAGAATTTCGGCAAAGACTGAAAAGCGAACTATGGTAGTTCGAAACCTTTCAAGATATGCTACCTTTTAGAGTATCACTAATAAAGTGTTATATGTTTTGACATGGAAAAGGAGAATTTAATGGCTAGACATCGTGTTGGAAATTCATATTTATCAGATGAAGAGCTCTCTGAGCATCAATCAGAAAATTGGAAAGTATGGATATTTGTCATAGCTGCATTGTGTACTGGGTTTGTTGTAGCAAATATTACAGATGGAAAAATTGACCTAAAATTAATGAGATTTTCCATAATTATTGGCTCGGCTGTTTTAGTAGGTGTTATAGCTGCAAAATTAAGTGAAATTATTCGCTGGGCAGTGTATTTATCTATCGTGCTTGGAATAACATTTTTTGCAGGCTCACTTATTTGGTCGTCGCTGTGATACATATAGCAACCACTGAAGTCGGACTCCCGGAAAAGCGTGTCTGCCGCTTATTGAAGGGTTACTAAAGTCTGCTATCGGCACATAGCAGTTAAGGACGATCAAGCTTAAAATCCATCACCCAACCGCTAATTTTCCAGCTTCATTCCACATTTCACTTGGCATGGGGCTGGTTAATTCCCATGTTATATTCATAGGCTGGCTACCGTTGTGGCTTTGGTATTTTACCTCGCCGTAGTTTACAAACCCCATAGTTCGGCCGTTTTCATCTTTGCCTTGTTCGCGCACAAATAACAGGATGGTTTTGCCTGTTTGTTGGTGCTGAATATAACTAAGGCCGCGGCCGTGTTCTGGGCGGGCGCTGTTTTGCGTTTGCCAATGAAACAGAGTAGGGCTGATTGCGTAGTCGTGATACAGCGTGGTGGGCGAGTAGGTTTTTTCACACTTGTTGAGTGTTACAAATAACAGCTCGAGGTTTTGATTTTTAAATTCTAAAACACCTTCGCGGGCGGTGGATTTTTTATCAAACGAGTGCGCCCTAAATGCGGCCAGTATTTGCTGGCGCGTGTAGCGGCTGTGTAATTTTATTGCATGATTAGGTAAGCACGCTAAATCGCTTTCTTGCTGGTGAATGCGGTTTATTAATAGCGTAATTACTTGTGCAAGTTCTTGTTGTAGCGCTTTGTGTTTAAGCGCTTGTAAGCTTTGTTCAAGCGTTTTAAAACCTAAACTTGTGCCTGTGGTATCCCAAAAGTTGTAATGCGCCATAAGCGCGTACTGGTGGTTTTGCGCTGTTGGCGTAAAGCTAAAGTCGTTGTTACATAAATCACGTAAAAAGCATAAATAGCTAAGCGAGTTGCAGCCGAGTAACTGGGTGTTGATTGCGCGGTAACATGCGGCGTAAATGTCGGCTTGTTCTGCGGGTATTTCATCGCCTTTCAGCCAGTACCAGCCGCCGAGTCTACCGGCTTTAGGTTTGTAAATATCTTCAAGCGTGACTTGCGGGTTTATGCGTAAAAAATTACTTAGCGTTAGCGCGTCATTAGTGTGTTGCGAATAGCTATTTATAAGCTGCTGTAAACGGCGTTTAGAGTTTATAGCTTGCTGAATATTTTTTAATATTGTTTGTTGTGTGCGTTTTTGTAGCTCAATACGACAACCCAATGGTAAATGCGGGAAGTTGTTTTCAATCTCGGTTTTTATTGGCTGATTACTTTTACCAATGAGTGCGCGGAATTTACTGGCAAAGTCGTATTCTGGGCGAGCATTACCTACAAAATCGAGCACGGTACAGCATTGCTTTTGGCTGTTGTCGGGTAAACGCAAACCACGGCCTAGTTGCTGTAAAAACAGCGTTAAGCTCTCGGTTGGGCGTAAAAATAGTAAGGTATCGACCTCTGGAATATCGACACCTTCGTTAAAAATATCAACCACGCAAAGTATTTGTATTTCGCCTTGGCGAAGTGCTTGCTGTTTGGTCGCGCGCTCATTAGTGTTTTTACTGGTGAGTACATCGGCGTTTATGCCTGCTAAGTTAAATTTAGAGGCCATGAATTCAGCGTGTTTTTGGCTTACACAAAACGCGAGTGCTTTAATAGCGTGAACATTGGTTACGATATCAGCAAGGCTCGATATAATTTTGTTAGCGCGGCTGTTCTCACCTGTATAAAGGTTACTTAGTTCGCTTATATCGTAACGGCCGCCTCGCCATGTTATTTGGCTTAGGTCGGTGTCGTCATCCAAACCAAAGTATTGAAATGGGCATAAATGGCGTTGGTTTATAGCCTCAGGCAAGCGAATTTCAGCGGCTATTACTCCGCAAAAATCATCGAGTATATTTGCACCATCTTGTCGCTCTGGTGTAGCGGTTAAGCCAAGTAATATTGCGGGCGTAAAGTGGTTTAATATTGCGCGATAACTGGTAGCGCTTACGTGGTGTACTTCGTCTATTACTATGTAGTCGTAGTAATTGCTGGTTAAATTGAGCGATTCAATTTGGCTGTTTAATGTTTGGATTGACGCAAATAATTGGTTATAGCGTTGTGGTTTGTAGTTACCTACCCACAGCTCGCCAAAGTCGTTATTTTTAAGCACGCCACGGTAAGCGCTTTGCGCTTGTTTTAGTATTTCTTCACGGTGGGCTACAAACAAAAAGTGTGCGTTTGGGTTCTTATCGTAAACGGTTTTAAAGTCGAACGCCGATATTATTGTTTTGCCTGTGCCGGTTGCAGCAACCACTAAGTTTTTAAAACGATTATGTACGCTGCGCTCAGCACTTAGCTTTTCTAAAATAGCGAGCTGATGCGTTTTTGGTGTTATATCAAAATAAAACTGGCTGCTTGATTGCCCAACACCGCGTTGCTCGTTAAGTGAATTAATGAGCCTTTCCTTACACTCAACAGCGCCTGTAAATAGCTCGAAGTCTTTTGATTCCCAGTAGGTTTCAAACGTGCTTTTGGTCTTAGCTATGATGTGCGGGATTTCTTGTGCAGTAATTTTTAAGTTCCACTCAAGGCCGCTGGTAAGCGCCGAATGCGATAAGTTAGACGAGCCAATATAGCCTGTATGAAAACCCGTATTGCGCATAAATAAATATGACTTTGCGTGTAGGCGTTCTTGCTGATTGTTATAACTTAGCTTTACTTCGGTATTTGGTAGGTTTGCTAAAAACTCAACGGCTTTAGCATCCGTTGCGCCCATGTACGACGTAGTAATAACTTTGAGTTTATTACCGCTTTTAGTAAACGCTTCAAGCTCATTTTTAAAAATGCGCAGCCCCGTCCATTTTATAAATGAGACAAGCCAGTAAATAGTGTCGGACGATTTAATCTCGCGCTTTAGCTCGGTTTCGAGCGATATACCTGCATTAGCACCGCTAAATAACTCACTTTGCGTAAGGCCTGTGAGTGGGAATATATCGCTTGAGTAATCTTTAAGATTGGCCGCAATAGGGTTTTGGGTATTAAACAGTGCGGTAAGTATTCGGCCTTGGCTGTCGATAAGGTTTTCGTTAATTAGCTCGTCATCACGAATATGATCTTTAAGCCAAAGTACAAGGCTATTAGCTAGGCTAATTTGTTCTTGTAGGCGCTCGTTCGAGTTAGGAATGGCATCGATTGCATGCGTTACAAGTTTACTTAAAAAGCGTGAAAGCCATGTTGCGGCTTCGGCCGTTTCAAGCTGGCGTTCGCCCACATAAAATTGATCACGATTTAAGTTTTGCTTAATTACTTGCGTAATTAACTGCTCGTAAATACCAATTTGCTGCATTAAAACCACTCCCTGTTTGCGAGTAGTTAGTTTACTAAAAAGTGCATTGTAAACAAGTATTAACTCATTATTGAATTGAAGGCTGTTGCTTAGGCCGCTCCCCCGTGATCACACCCGAAATTTAATTAATGATGAGTAATAAGAGCGCATGGATGCGCGTTAAGCGATGCTTACACAAGGACGTGTTTCATCGCGTTTACGTTCATATCATTATTTAAATTGAGAAAATAATCTGATCCTCGGGGCGCCGAGAGATTCCAAAGAGAAGTCGGCGGTTACTTCTCTTTGGTTGCCATCGCCAACGCGATATTTAAGACGTGTATTATTTTAGAAACGTAGATATGATTAAAATATAGAAAAATTAATTTAAGGGATTAAAGAATGGATTTGTCAGAAGCAGTAACGGAGATGCTAAACGACTTTAAAAAAAATACAGGGGTATTACTCCCCATCACAAAATTCTTATTAAGCAATTTATTTTTACTTAGTGTATTAGTTGTTGTCCCATTAAAAATAGCATTTTGGATATTTCAACTTGGTTACCTCTCAACATTCGGAATAACATACGAAACAATTCAAAGAAACGCAATTCAAGCACAACAATTGTGGGTTGATATGTTTACTGTTCTATCCCCTGTTTTGCTTTGGTTGATGGGTCTGGCCCTTTCATTATGTATTTTTGCTATTGTTTATCCTTTTATGATTAATTATTTTGCACTTAATAAGCTATTAAAACGCCAAAAAATAAATAATGCACCCTCGGAGAAGTCACCCCTGTCACTTAAAAGAAGATTTTGGAGAGCTTACTTTAATAGGGTTGAGCAAAGAGGCCGGTTATCATTTGGCATAGCTAAAACCTCTTATGCTTTTACAGTTATATTTTTATTAATTTTAGCTCTATTCACTTATGGGTCTATTTATCTTTATAATCATGCCTCTGATACCGCTAAAGAGAAAATTAGTGCATTTAAAGAAAAGGGAATCTGCATCGATGGAAGTGGGCAGTTAGGCTGTTATTCACTGAAAACTAAAACAAAAGTATATAAAGGGTTTTTAGTTGCGACATCTAATGAATCAATTTACTTGTTAAGCTCTACTATGGAGTTGCATGTTGTGCCTAAGGGGAATGTTTTTGTACTAAGTCGTAGTAGAGTGCAAATGAATAATTAAAAAGCAGAGATATATGATCTTCGCTTCAATATCATTAATTGAAATTGAGGACGCAGTGTGTTCCAAGGGACGGTTCGCGGTATCCGCTCCTTGGTTGCCATCGCCAACGCGATATAAGTAAATTATTTTAAAAGCTTCGCTTTTCGCGCGGGCAAGCTGAGCGCCTACAGCCAATTTTAAGGCCGCTGCTAAGACAACTTCCCCCTTCAACTTCACCTGCAAACACATAATTAATGAGTAATTACCTCGCATGGCGGAATTTTGTTCCCGACAAATTCCAAGTACCTAAATCCCTTTAGGCAATGCGAGGAAAGCGATGCTTGCACATGGATGTGCGTTCATCGCGTTTACGTTCATATTAATTTAGTGTTTAAAGATAAGTGAAATTGAGGGGCGCCGAGAGATTCCAAAGAGAAGTCGGCGGTTACTTCTCTTTGGTTGCCATCGCCAACGCGATATTTGTATATTAAATTACAAACTAAAAGCGCGAGGTAAACTCCCGCCTACGGCTTTTCGCGCGAGCAAGCTGAGCGCCTACAGGTGTTTTGTTGAGCTTTGTTTGTTGATTGAGGTAATGAGCTAGTTACTAATGAGTTAGTTACTGAAGACCAAAGCGCGAAGTAAATTCGCACCTACGGTTTTGTTGAGAGTGGTGTTTGTATTGATGTAGGTGAGGTTTTATACCTCGCGGGTGCTTTGTAAAAACTAAGACACAAGGTGAACTCCCACCCACAGCTTTAATTTTTACTTTTTGGATTAGTAATGTTGATGTGTTTTTTCACATTTATAGGTACACTCTTTTAATGTTTTAATTCAGGGAATGAATAATGATTAAATGGATTTTACTGGTATTTATTTGCGTATTTACAACTTTTCCTCAAGCTGGTGAGGCTTACACGCAAGCCCAATGCGATAGCATTAAAAAGCAGCGCGAAGCTATTCGCTCTCAATTTAGAAGTGGCTACAGTAATAAAGAAGGTGAGCGTTTAACTGCACGCGATAAAGCGCTATTTACTTTACTTGCTAATCACTGCAGTAAGCCTAAAAAGAGTGGTAGTGCTTATCAGGCTACTTCTTCTACCGCAACTCGTACGCCTAATAGCAATTGGTTACTCAATCAAAAAGTGTCAAACATGTCTTTGCACAGCGATAGCTATAAAGATGCCGCTAAGCTTGATGCTTGGTCGAAGTTTTATAAGTTGCCTAAACGTTGCCGCAAAAAAGGGATGGAGTCGGCCGACTTTGTATGGTGTAGCGAGTATCGGGGTCAGCAAAAAGAGTTGTTTGAAGCACAGTGGCAAGGGCGCCAATAAAGATGTTTAAAACAAAATTGCGCGTGGTGTTTGTATTTTTTGTGCTGCTAATTGCATCGGCGCTCATTGCTAATCATTTTACTGGGCGGGTATTTAATTATCACGATCCTATAGGCGAGGTTAAACGAATTTATAATAGTTTATCGTCGCAGGTAACTACTGAACCGTTAGCAACTAAACAGCTCAAAAATGTAAGCACGACAACTTTACAAAATGTATCAGTATCTGCCGATAATCATTTATCGCAAGCTAACAATACGCGCTGCGTGGATGTGTCGTTGGGTAAGGTTCAATATAAACGAAGTGGCGATATATTTACGTGGACAGACAGTGACGGTGTGCCGCATTTTAGTGATAAAAAACCGGACTTTGCAGTAGCAACTTACGATACTGGTTTTATTGAACCGTTAGATTACTTTGACCTCACTTTAAATACGCCTAATTTACCTTCGTCATTTAACCAAGAGTTACGCATAAAACTTAATACTGTATTTAAAGTATATGGACAGATTATTGGCGTACATGCACTTAAAAAGGTAAAGCTTAATTTAACGGTATTGCCTACGCGCCGCGCTTATGAGGTCGCAATTAAGCAACGCGGTGGTGACCCTACAAACACTGCGGGTATGTATTTTCACGCGAGTAATTCTGCTTTTATTCATTATGATAATGCACACAGTGCAATGCGAACTGCGGTACATGAGGCAGTGCACGCCATTAATAAAGCGGTCTTAGGCTACACCCCTAGATGGTTTAATGAGGGGTTTGCTGAATATTTTGCGCTTACTAAAAATAATATGCAAACGGCTATTGTTGAGCCGAATAGTTCATGGACGAAAAATAACAATATTACTAAAAGTGTATTTTTAATTGATTCGTTAGTGGGTTTAGATGACTCGTGGAAAGGAGGTGATACCAGTAAGCTGTACGCAAGCAGTTGGGCTGCAATTTACTTTTTAATGGATACTCAAGCAGGGCGATCGTTACTTAAGAATATAATGCTTGCTGAGCAAGAGTTTCTCTGTAATAAGCTATCTGAAAAGCAATTAAAAACGATGATGTATAAGCAATTTCCTAATCTTAATCGTGAATATTCCCAGCGGTTAAAAAAGCCTTTAAAAGCGCATATATTTTAAATGAGGTAAAAGTTTAAAAGCTTCGCTTTTCGCGCGAGCAAGCTGAGCGCCTACAGGTGTTTAGCTTGGCTATTAAGCTCAAAATGTCATTAACTTCCCATAAGTAAATTATGTTTTACTTATGGGGTTGTGGTTTTATTTTACTCTCTATAAATAAAGTAAAGTTTACTTATAGGAGGTAAATATACGTTCAAACTTAAAAGTAAGTTATATTTGACTTTTGGGTGGGTTACCCTAAAATAAATTGTATAAGTAAACTATAGTTGACCTTTAATGAGTGAATTACCAGCAAAAAAAACACTTGGAAGAGTTGTTAAGCGCACTGAAATGCCTGATCTATCAAAGCCGTTTTCGTCGGTGCGACTCGCTAAAGCGATTACTTCAAAGCGAACAGGCATGAAGCTTACATTGGTTGATGTATCGCAAGCACTTAATATTTCAAAGCCTACGCTGATAAAAATAGAAAAAGGTGATGTGAATGTGCAGTTTTTTAATGTACTCAAAGTGATGGAATACTTGGGGTTGTCGTTTAGCCTTGTCAGTGATGACGAGTCGCACCACAATAACAAGGATGAGGTGAGCGATGAGCAGTGGTATTAAAAAAAATAGCTTAGATGTATTTATTGGGCATACGCAGAAGATAGGTGCGATAGCCCTTGATATAGGCTCTGAAAATGAAATTGCATTTACCTATGAGCCTGAGTGGATTAATAAGGGGTTTGCTATTTCACCACACTTACCGCTCAATGGTGATTTTGACTCACGTGATGTGCGTAATTATTTACAAAACTTATTACCCGAGGGCAAAGGTCTTGATGAGATTATAAGTAGTACTACTATCTCTAAAAATAATACGTTTGGTTTGATTAAAGTAATTGGCGAGGAAACGTCAGGCGCTTTGTCGTTTAGAGCAAGTAACAGTACTTTAAAGCAAACATCTTTTCGTGAAGTAACTAGGGTCTGTTGATCTTTGCGGATTAAAATTTGTCCAAACTAGGAGCTATTTAATCGCGAAGCGAGATTTGCAACCTAGTGGGCTAAGTAAAAACCGAGCAACAAAGAGTAAATAGCTCCTAGGAAGAACCCTTCGGGCTGAGGGATCCCCACTTTATCCAGCGGCCTCTTTTTCGTAATTCAAAATAAAGTTTTTTAAACTTTTTTCTATATAGCTTTGTGTAATACGTCTCTTACATAGCTTTATGAC
>NZ_JACJEK010000069.1:0-212 GCF_014164015.1 Pseudoalteromonas sp. SR41-1 | reverse complement strand
TGAAGCCTGGTAATGTCCTACTTTCACATAGCAAATGCTACACTATCATCGGCGCTGTTTCGTTTCACTACTGAGTTCGGCATGGAGTCAGGTGGGTCCAAAACGCTATTGTCACCAAGCAAATTAGGTGCAAAGAATCAATGACAAGCACGTAGTGCTACCATTTTCTTTGCGCAAGGTGCCTCAACTTTAACGCTACGCGCTAAGAGTCA
>NZ_JACJEK010000068.1:0-223 GCF_014164015.1 Pseudoalteromonas sp. SR41-1 | reverse complement strand
CTAAAAATTCAGTTGTCCTAGTGACACATTTATGTGTCCCCATCGTCTAGAGGCCTAGGACACCGCCCTTTCACGGCGGTAACAGGGGTTCGAATCCCCTTGGGGACGCCACTTACTTATTTTAATAGGGAAGTGTAGTGTTATTAAGAAAGCTCGCCTGAAACGAGTCTAAAAATTCAGTTGTCCTAGTGACACATTTATGTGTCCCCATCGTCTAGAGGCC
>NZ_JACJEK010000067.1:0-255 GCF_014164015.1 Pseudoalteromonas sp. SR41-1 | reverse complement strand
TCAGGTGGGTCCAAAACGCTATTGTCACCAAGCAAATTAGGTGCAAAGAATCAATGACAAGCACGTAGTGCTACCATTTTCTTTGCGCAAGGTGCCTCAACTTTAACGCTACGCGCTAAGAGTCACCTCTTGAATTTGGAAAATATCTGATAATATTTTTTAAGTCTTTCTAAGTAATTTCTACTTTAGTCATATTAACTTCTGTCAAACTGTCGCATAAAACGCGTTTGGCGTTGTATGGTTAAGCCTCACGGG
>NZ_JACJEK010000066.1:0-263 GCF_014164015.1 Pseudoalteromonas sp. SR41-1 | reverse complement strand
GCTCAATGAATTCTGAATTTTTTAATATCTTTCGATATTGAATTGACTGTGCCGAAGCAACTTATAAATAAGTTACTTCTGTTGGTCACTCAGTTTTCAATTGAGACTCTAATTTGTTTGCCTCGCTACCTAAGTAGGTTGGCTGTTAGAACTCAATCTGTACGAGTGCCCACACAGATGATTGCTTTATATTGTTAAAGAACGTTGCGATTATAAAGTTGAACTTTATCTCGCTAGGGCTGCGCATATTACGCTTTCCCATT
>NZ_JACJEK010000065.1:0-279 GCF_014164015.1 Pseudoalteromonas sp. SR41-1 | reverse complement strand
AAGTTTTCTTCAAAAAAGGGTTGATCTGTTTTCGGATCTCCCTATAATGCGACCCCACTGAGACGGGAAACAGCAACGCATAGCGAGGCACGAACAACTCAGGGTGTTAAGTAAAACTTAGATTGGATATTTTTAGAAAGTTTAAATTTAAGTATTGACAAAAAAATGGGAAAGCGTAATATGCGCAGCCCTAGCGAGATAAAGTTCAACTTTATAATCGCAACGTTCTTTAACAATATAAAGCAATCATCTGTGTGGGCACTCGTACAGATTGAGTTC
>NZ_JACJEK010000064.1:0-279 GCF_014164015.1 Pseudoalteromonas sp. SR41-1 | reverse complement strand
AAGTTTTCTTCAAAAAAGGGTTGATCTGTTTTCGGATCTCCCTATAATGCGACCCCACTGAGACGGGAAACAGCAACGCATAGCGAGGCACGAACAACTCAGGGTGTTAAGTAAAACTTAGATTGAATCTTTTTAGAAAGCTTAAATTTAAGTGTTGACAAAAAAATAGGAAAGCGTAATATGCGCAGCCCTAGCGAGATAAAGTTCAACTTTATAATCGCAACGTTCTTTAACAATATAAAGCAATCATCTGTGTGGGCACTCGTACAGATTGAGTTC
>NZ_JACJEK010000063.1:0-281 GCF_014164015.1 Pseudoalteromonas sp. SR41-1 | reverse complement strand
CCCGTGAGGCTTAACCATACAACGCCAAACGCGTTTTATGCGACAGTTTGACAGAAGTTAATATGACTAAAGTAGAAATTACTTAGAAAGACTTAAAAAATATTATCAGATATTTTCCAAATTCAGTTAATGCGTAGCGATACGAATTAACGCCCAAATTTGCTTGGTGACAATAGCGTTTTGGACCCACCTGATTCCATGCCGAACTCAGTAGTGAAACGAAACAGCGCCGATGATAGTGTAGCATTTGCTATGTGAAAGTAGGACATTACCAGGCTTCA
>NZ_JACJEK010000062.1:0-283 GCF_014164015.1 Pseudoalteromonas sp. SR41-1 | reverse complement strand
CAAGCCCTGCCAATATTAGCCGCATTAGTGATATAACCATTAATGACGCAGGTATTGCTGCAACAACGTCAAGCGTAGTGGATTTGCTTTATGTTTATCAAGATGGCACCCCTGTAAAAAACGCACCTTATACAATTAAATTTGATGATGGCACACAAAGCACAGGCCAGCTAGATGAAGACGGTATAGCGCAATTAACCGATGTACCAAATGGGCAATTTACTGTTCAATATGGGGAAGATACGCGCGAGTATGAACCTCAAGATAACACCACACCAAACCC
>NZ_JACJEK010000061.1:0-351 GCF_014164015.1 Pseudoalteromonas sp. SR41-1 | reverse complement strand
TACTTTCTGTTACCGCTCGACTTGCATGTGTTAGGCCTGCCGCCAGCGTTCAATCTGAGCCATGATCAAACTCTTCAATTAAAAAGTTTTATGTCTTTCGACAGCTCAATGAATTCTGAATTTTTAATATCTTTCGATATTGAATTGACTGTGCTGCAATTCCTACCGAAGTAGTTATTGCTGTTGGTCACTCAGTTTCAATTGAGACTCTAATTTGTTTGCCTCACTACCTAAGTAGCTTGGCTGTTAGAACTCAATCTGTACGAGTGCCCACACAGATGATTGCTTTATATTGTTAAAGAACGTTGCGATTATAAAGTTGAACTTTATCTCGCTAGGGCTGCGCATATT
>NZ_JACJEK010000060.1:0-382 GCF_014164015.1 Pseudoalteromonas sp. SR41-1 | reverse complement strand
AGTAAGTGGCGTCCCCAAGGGGATTCGAACCCCTGTTACCGCCGTGAAAGGGCGGTGTCCTAGGCCTCTAGACGATGGGGACACATAAATGTGTCACTAGGACAACTGAATTTTTAGACTCGTTTCAGGCGAGCTTTCTTAATAACACTACACTTCCCTATTAAAATAAGTAAGTGGCGTCCCCAAGAGATTAGTACTCTTGATAACGTCGTGCATAGAGAGTGCGGTGTCACACTGCTTTACACAATACTTAAAATAGTAAGTGGCGTCCCCAAGGGGATTCGAACCCCTGTTACCGCCGTGAAAGGGCGGTGTCCTAGGCCTCTAGACGATGGGGACACATAAATGTGTCACTAGGACAACTGAATTTTTAGACTCGTTT